>CAZXJE010000197.1:0-6446 GCA_964640835.1 uncultured Eubacteriales bacterium | reverse complement strand
GATATAAATTTGGCAGCAGCTTTTATAAATAGTTCAGGCTAGAGAGCGATGCGAATGAAAGAACTGATATTTCATGTAGGTGTTATTCTGTGTTTGAGTTTCGTTATCGGGATAAGTGTGAATTTGTCTCTGATCAAACAATACCGTAAGGGAGATTTTAGTCAGAGTTTTTTATCTCCCGAAGATTTTCCCTCGATGCAGTTCATCGGTATCTTAGAAGCGGAGGATCTCTTTGTTGGCGAGAATGCTGTTTTTTTGGACAGCAGGGCTGAAGATAAGTATCTCGAGGGACATATATTGGGAGCTATCAATATCCCATTCGAAGGCGGAGAGCACATCGTTGAGGAACAACTCCTCTTATCTCGCCAAGCAACTCTGATCGTGTACTGTGATGGGAATGAATGCCAATCCAGTGTGCTCCTTGCAAAGGTTCTATCGGAATACGGATTTGAGGACATCCGTGTATTTTTTGGCGGTTGGGCCGAATGGGTTGCGGCCGGGCTTCCCCTTTCCGAGAAAAATGATTCGCTATAGGTCTATTCTGTGGGTATTTCGATTCGTAGTTGGAGGGGTTTTTATCTGGGCTGGCCTTCTGAAGATCCTAGATCCACTGAAATTCTCACAGAATATTGCCAACTACCATGTGTTTTCCCGTGACCTCTCATTCCTCATAGCCCTTGTTCTGCCTTGGCTTGAGGTCTTATGCGGAATCCTTATGATCTTGGGGATATTCCGCCCTGCCAGTTCGCTCCTCCTTTCGGGTCTATTGGGTGTATTCTTGATTCTGATCACGGTCACTATTTTCAGAGGACTTGATGTGGATTGTGGATGTTTTGGCTCCATGGGTCGGCATGTGGACTATCGCTTGCTGCTCACAGATATTGTCCTTTTGTACCTGACACTGAACATCTTTGTTTCTTCTCTAAGGTCTCACTCGACGGGGTCCTAAGATTTTGGTGCAGGTAACAATCCCTTTTTTGTAGGGTCCATTCCCCGAAAGGGCCGTTTGGGAAACTGTCCCTACATCTAAAATGGAGAAAATCATAAGGATGTCTTGTTTTTCGCTTTCGCAATCACCGATTAGGACGCTCGGATATAATTAATCATGGATTTAGACCTTAAAAAAAACAAAAAGAGCCTTGAATTTTGGTAAGGTTGCATGTATATTTCTTGTTTCATTCAGTGGAATTTTCATCACAGAAACAAACGTTATTAAGGAGAATATAATGAGTGATAAGAAGTATGTCTATTCTTTTGCGCCTAGGAGTGTCGAGGGTAACAGGGACATGAGAGATACCCTTGGTGGGAAGGGCGCAAATCTTGCTGAGATGGCGGGGATCGGAATTCCGGTTCCTCCCGGATTTACGGTCTCCACGGAAGTCTGTAATATCTTCCTCCAAGCGGGAAACCAGATCCCTTCAAAAGTGGAAGAAGAGATCCTTGCTCATCTGGATAGGCTGGGGGATGCAGCAGGACAGAGACTGGGCGATGAGGGAAATCCCCTCCTTGTCTCTGTGCGTTCCGGAGCGAAATTCTCAATGCCCGGGATGATGGATACTATCCTGAACTTGGGGCTCAACGATCAGACGGTCGAAGGATTGGCACAAAAGAGCGGAGACAGGCGGTTTGCCCTGGATTGCTACCGCCGTCTCATCCAAATGTTCGGAGATGTTGTTCTGGAAATATCCAAGAAGAGTTTTGAAAATATACTCAAGGGGATCAAAAGCCAAAACAACATCGAAAACGACTTCGAGCTTTCTGAAGAAAACCTTGGAGACGTCATTGCAGGCTATAAGAATTTGGTCAAAGACCAGACGGGAATGGATTTCCCGCAAGATGTTAAGGAGCAACTTTTTAAGGCGGTCTCTGCAGTGTTCGAATCATGGGGCAACCCGCGGGCCATCACATACCGCCGGCTAAATCATATCCCCCATGATCTGGGGACGGCTGTCAATGTCCAGATGATGATTTTTGGCAATTTCGGAGAAGATTCTGCCACAGGTGTAGGATTTACCCGGAATCCGGCCACGGGTGAAAAGGAACTCTATGGAGAATTCCTTTACAACGCCCAGGGTGAGGATGTTGTGGCTGGAATAAGAACCCCGTCCCCCATAGAAAAACTCAGGGAAAACATGCCTGAGGCCTATAGCGAGTTGGAGGAGATCACTACACGGTTGGAGAAACATTACCAGGATATTCAGGACTTTGAATTCACCATTCAGGAGAGAAAGCTCTACATGCTGCAAACGCGGAGCGGGAAAAGGACAGGTTGGGCTGCGGTAAGGATTGCTGTGGATTTAGTTGATGAGGGCCTGATCACCAAAGAAAAAGCACTATTCTTGGTTGAGCCTGAGGCTCTGGATCAACTCCTCCATCCTGTTTTTGACGGTGCAGAAAAAGCCAAACACGAAATCCTGGCCAAAGGACTTGCTGCGTCTCCGGGAGCAGCCACAGGACAGGTTGTCTTTACTGCGGATGAGGCGGTATCGTGGAAAGAGGATGGTAAACGAGTTGTGCTGGTAAGAGATGAGACTTCACCCGATGATATCCACGGAATGAGTGTGTCTCAAGGTATCTTGACAGCGACAGGAGGCATGACATCCCATGCTGCCATTGTAGGGAGACAGATGGGCAAACCCTCTGTAGTTGGATGTAGTGGCATTGCGCCCAACGAGGAAGACAAATATTTCCAAGCGGGTGATCAGAAGGTCAATGAGGGAGATTGGATCTCCATAGACGGAAGTACCGGTGAAGTGCTCCATGGGGAGATCCCCACAAAGCCCTCGGAAATCCTCCAGGTGATCCGCGGAGAATTGGCGCCCGAGGATTCTGTGACATTCCAGTACTTTGATAAACTCCTCTCTTGGGCCGATGAGGTGCGGAAACTGAGGGTTCGGGCAAATGCCGACACTCCCAAAGATGCAAAAACAGCCTTTGCTTTTGGTGCAGAAGGGATCGGTCTTGCCCGCACGGAACACATGTTTTTCGAGAGAGAAAGACTCCCCATTATCAAACAGATGATCATGGCAGAGACCGTGGACGAAAGACGGGAACACCTAGGGCATATTCTCCCCTTCCAGAAGAAGGATTTTTATGAATTATTCAAAGAGCTGAAGGGATACCCAGTGACCATCCGAACATTGGATCCGCCGCTCCATGAGTTTTTGCCCAAGAAAGAAGACTTGATGGTGGAGCTCGTGGAGCTCAAAGCTTCCGGGTCGCAGGATAATGAACACATCCAGGAGCTCGAAAAAGTACTGGAAAGGGTCAAAGCGCTCGCCGAGTTCAATCCCATGCTCGGCCACAGAGGATGTCGCCTGGGAATCACTTTTCCTGAGATTATCGAGATGCAGGCGCAGGCTATCTTCGAGGCAGCCTGTGAATTGGCCAGCGAAGGCGGGAAGGTCTTACCCGAGATCATGGTCCCCCTGATCGGGTCTGTAGAAGAGTTGGCCAACCAGAAAGAGATCATCGTCAGAGTCGCTGAGGAGACGATAAAAAAATACAATGTCGAGCTGGAATACACGGTCGGAACCATGATCGAGATCCCCAGAGCCGCCATTACTGCTGATGAAATAGCCAAGGAGGCGGATTTCTTCTCTTTCGGGACCAACGACCTGACCCAGACCACATTCGGCATCTCCCGGGATGACGGGGCCGGCTTTATCAATCATTATCTTACCCACGGTTTTTGGAAAGATGATCCTTTTGCCAGTGTGGATGTGAGCGGAGTTGGCGAATTGATGAGATGGGCTGTCGAGAAAGGGCGTCAGGTTAAACCGGAGCTTAAGGTGGGTATCTGCGGCGTTCACGGAGGAGATCCGCGGTCGATCTACTTCTGTCACAAGATCGGATTGGATTATGTGAGTTGTTCAGCCTATCAGATCCCCATTGCTCGTCTTGCTGCTGCTCAGGTCATGCTTTCAGAGGATACAAAAACATAACCTGATCGTTCTTTACGATCATTGAATAGGCCTTGTGCTGGATACCCAATGGATATCAGCGCCTGCCGGCTATTTTTTGGATGATGTTTTTTAATATATAGGCAGCCATGGCCGGATTGGCTTCCAGCCGCCTTTTGCAGTAGGCTGAGGCGTATTCCCATTGTTCGGCAAAGGGGACATAAAGACGTACAAGAATGCCCTCTCGAATGAGTTCGTCCTGAAAGGCTTGCATGGGCACTCCCATGAGCATCTGCACCTCGTATTGATCTTTTTTTATATTCAGTCGTTCAGCGATATTGATGCTTTCTCGAACGATGGCTTTATCGTGGGTGGCAATTTCTGGATAATGCCCTTCCTTGAATAAAACTTCCAGTTGTTCGAGGAGCTTTGCCTTCATTTCAGGCTTGCTTGTGAGAGCGACCTTTTTTGGCTCGTTGTAGATGCCGATACAGATGCGGATGCGGGCGTTCAAGCCGGATATGGACTTGATATCCTCGTCAGTCCGGAAGAGACGGGATTGTAGGACTGTTCCGAATGTCGGATGCTCGGAGATCAGGGCCCGGAAGATATCCATCGTCAGATCGGTCAGTGTGTGGTCTTCCATGTCCAAAGTGATCTTTATGTTGTGCTGCTCCGCTTTTTTGACAATTCCTTCGATGACCTTTTGACAGTGCTGTGTGCCCCTATGGCTGCCCAGTTGGGTGGGTTTTAATGAGAGTGTGGCAAACTCCTGAGCGCCCAAGCTGCCGATGAGTCTCTCGTAAACACCGACTGTGTACTGGACTTCTTCATCCTTTTCGATCTCTTCCCCCAAGAGGTCTATGGTGGAACAGATGTGTCGTTCCTTCCAAAACAAACGCGCGGTTTCCACGGCGGTTTGGATGCTGTCCCCGGCGACATAAGGACTGGCAAAGACCTTAACGAGGGGAGTTGGAGCAAGATTTATCAGGAATTTTTTTAAGCCCATAACTAACTCCTTATGAAAGCATCCCCAAATCCGTAATGAATGATGTTCCGAGTGTTCCAATTGGTGATTTCGAAAACGGACAACGGGACTGCATGCGGCTCATGTAGGGACCGTTTCCCAAACGGTCCGTTCGGGGAACTGACCCTACAACGCAGCATGCTCGTCCATCCCTTCTCACGGTTTTCTCTACCACACAATTGAAACTCCCAATAACGCAATGTGATTCCTGCCATCACGGTTTTGGAGATTCTTACTCTCCTTTTTAAAACGCTGATAAGAACCCAACTGTTAAAGGAGGAGTATTGAGAGTAAAAACTAATTCATTTTGAAATAAACTTCAAGAATTGTTTCATTTTTTTTAGGGATTAGCTGATGTATTCATTGAATTCGAAGGCCCGAGCGGTCGAGGAAGGAGTTTACCAACTCTCGTTTTTTTGATATGTAATACAAGTATGGTCAATATCAGGAAATTGTTTAGAGTCGGGCGAAGACGAAGATCTCCACTCAAGTTTGTGTACTGTGATGCCTATTGGATGGTTGACATCGAAAACCATGTGTTCCCGCGCGTGAAGTACCGGCTTATGTACGAGAAGCTTATCTCTTGGGGAGTCAAAAAGGAAAATTTTGTAGAGTCCCAACTCGCACAGGACGACGACATCTTGAGAGTGCATTCCCCGAGATATATTAAAAAGTTGAAGGCCGGAAAATTGTCGCATGCTGAAATGCTGGCGCTGGAGCTTCCCTACTCTCCAGATCTTTTGAAATTTGCAAAGCTTCATGTGGGGGGGACTATTATCGCCGCGGAGCATGCGGTGGAAGAGGGGATGGCCGCACACCTTGGCGGGGGGTTCCACCATGCGTTTTCTGATCATGGAGAGGGATTTTGCGTTTTTAATGATGTGGCTGTGGCCATCGAAAAACTGAGAAACTTGGGTGTTATCCAAAGAGCCCTGGTTGTTGATTGTGATGTGCACCAGGGAAACGGAACTGCAGCCATTTTTTCAAAAAAAGAATACGTATTCACGTTCTCGATCCATCAGATGGATATTTATCCGGCCCACAAGCCCGAGAGCACACTGGATATAGGACTGTGGTCGGGGGAGGGGGACGGGGAATACCTGGAGGCGCTTAAATCCCATTTCCCGCGCCTTTTTGAAGAATTCCAGCCGGATGTCGTTTTTTATCTTGCTGGAGCCGATCCCTATGAGAAAGACCAGTTGGGGGGATTGCGGTTGACTCTGGATGGACTCAAGGAGAGAGATAAAATCGTGATCGAATCAGCGCGTATGCTGAAGATCCCAATGGTCATCCTGCTTGCAGGGGGATATGCCATTGATGTTGCAGATACTGTGGCTATCCATCTCAACACCATCAAAGTTGCCCAAGGCGTCCATCGGAAACATCCATTTTCAATCGCAAAACCTAAAACGTGAAATGTTTTTTCTCTGCAAGGGGCATTTCCAGATCCGTGTTGATGGTATTCCGAGTGATCAGATTATATGATATCAAAAACACGCTCAGTTTCCCCAGCGAGG
>CAZXJE010000196.1:0-6472 GCA_964640835.1 uncultured Eubacteriales bacterium | reverse complement strand
TCGATGAGGTTGTCATAGCCCTTCCCGTAAGCTTTGGGGAGATGAGGTGGGGTGTCAATATTATTATTTAAGATCTGACCTGATTATTTTCCAAGTCGTAGATGCGATGTTTTATCAATTATATCCAATAGTTAGGCCATAAATTTTTATAGCCTTAGAGGGGTTATTATTGCCTTGCATATATCCCCTCCCATGTCCGGATGCAGAAAAGCCCTCTCGTGCTCCTGTTGGGTCTCAGAGGTCTTCTCGTACAAAGGTTGAAAAGGGAAGTAAAATCAGTATTATGCGGTTTTTTTTGAAAAATGTGACTTTTTTCATTCGTTATATCGGAATTCTAGGTTACAGTTACTTTTCATTGACCCACGAGGGAAATCTTGTTATGCTTTTTACCCGAAAAATGGACGTCTTAACACCAATTAACCTAAACAAAGGAGGAAAAATCATGATTAGCAAAAAAACAGCTTTGGTATTTGTCCTCATCAGTTCTCTAGCACTTGTGTTTGTCATTCCAACCCAAGCCGCAGAGCCTCTAAAAGTAGCGGTTTACGGAGGCTTCTTCAAGAAGGTGTTTGACAAAGAACTCTTTGAACCATTCCAAAAAGAGACAGGCATTGCCGTGGAATCCCAAGCAGAACCCACCGGCCCGGTCATGCTGCAACAGGTTCGAAGCGCTGTCAAAGCCGGAAAGGCGCCCGTGGATGTGGCAATTTTTGCGGTGACCGCCGTCTTGCGTGGATCCAAAGAGGGTCTCTGGGCTCCCTATTCAGAAGCAGACATTCCCAATCTAAAATATTTGGCCAAGACGTTTATCCGCAAGGATGCTCAAGGCAAATTGATCGGTATTGGAGCATTATCCTGGTACATTAATTTAGTGTACAACACCGATATTATTAAATACCAGCCGGGCTCTTACAAAGTGTTTTGGGACCCGAAACACAAGAATCAACTCGGATTGCTAAAACTTGTCGATAACAGTTTCCTGCTGGAAATCACCTCAAAAACCTTTTTCGATTACAAGAAAACCCTCGCTTCGAAAGAGGGTATCCTCAAAGTCATAAAGAAGCTGAGCGAAGTCAAACCCAATGTGAAGATGTGGTATGAAAGTGAGGCGACATTCGAGCAGGCCCTCAAAACCGGCGAGGCCCCCATGGGTCAATTGTATCATGATGTCACTACGGTTATGGCCAGCAAAGGAGCTCCAGTGAAAAGCGTATTTCCCAAAGAAGGCGGTGTCCTTGATCATGGCGAATGGATGCTGCTGAAAACCAGCAAGAAAGCCAAAGAGGCCCATGTTTTTGTCAACTACTGCTGTGATCCCAAAGTGCAAGACAGAGTCAGTATGGCCCTCGGCACCTCACCGACCGTCAGCCCGCAATACCTTTCGCTTTCGAAGAAAGACTACCAAGCAATCGCCGGGCCGGGTCCCGATGCTGCCCTTACGCCGTACTATGAACTCTACACCGGTGAACTGGAGACCTGGTTAAAAGAAAAGTGGAACGAGATGATTATCGAATAATGATTATCTTCGCACCTAAAGCCTGACCCCTGAAAGGCGAAGTAGGTTTCAGCGGGGCGAAGCACTCCTCACGTCCCCGACATTCGTCGGGGACGATCCTCAAACGGAGCGAAGTCACAACATGGGACGTGTCGAACTGAGAAAAGTCTCCAAAACCTTTCCACCAAGCATCCGTGCCGTAGACGACGTTGACCTTGTTATCGAAGAAGGAGAGTTTGTCACTCTTCTAGGCCCTAGCGGCTGTGGCAAAACAACCACTTTGCGCATTATCGCTGGATTCGATGAACCTGAAAAGGGTCTGATTCTAATAAACGATCAGGACGTGACGACTCTCCCACCTTATTATAGGGATTGCGGTATGGTTTTCCAGTCCTTAGCTCTGTTCCCTCACATGGATGTTTTTGGCAACATCGCCTATAGCATGCGCATCCGGAAGCTTCCAAAAACTGAAATGCAAGATAAGGTAATAGAGCTTCTGCAACTCGTTAAGCTCTCGGGTATGGAAAAA
The DNA here is from genome assembly GCA_964640835.1 of uncultured Eubacteriales bacterium. Taxonomy (GTDB): domain Bacteria; phylum Acidobacteriota; class Aminicenantia; order Aminicenantales; family Aminicenantaceae; genus WTAW01. The sequence goes on along the minus strand of CAZXJE010000196.1, from coordinate 4,448 downwards.
AGAAGAATTGAGCAGCTTAGCGGTGGCCAGCGTCAACGAGTCGCTTTTGCCCGGGCGTTGGCCATGAATCCATCGGTATTTCTTCTCGACGAACCCTTTGCGGCTCTGGATAAAAATCTCCGAGAGGAAATGCAAATTGAGCTTCGGAGGTTACAAAAACGGATACAAATAACCACTGTTTTTGTGACCCATGACCAGAGAGAGGCCATGTCCATGTCTGACCGGATTGTGGTCATGAATCAGGGTCGTATAGAACAGGTTGGAAGTCCCCGGGCGATATATCTGAACCCGGCATCTGCATTTGTGGCTAACTTTATCGGAACGACCAATCTGATTTCAGCCACTGTAAAAGCAGTGGACCATAAGACAATTCATCTAATGACACCCGATGGCTCTATATTGGCTGCAAAGGAGGAACTCGACGTAACTAAGGGGAAAGAGTATCTTATATCTCTACGACCTGAATCGGTACGGCTCAGTGCCGAAATAGACAAAAACCTCGAAAATAGTTTCCTGGGTGAAGTTGGATTCAAACGTCATGTGGGGGAACTCATAGAATATTACGTCAACACCCAATCCGGCCAAGAGATCATTGCATCTTATCAAACCGGGAGGCCCGAGTTTTCGGAAGGAGACACGGTGAGGGTGCTTGTTGACCCGAAGGCATGCAAAATCCTAGAAAGTGACCATCCATAAATGGCTATTTTCCCCAATCTCTCCGTCAGGCTCAAATTTTAATATGCCTGAGGCGGGCTAATCCTCGGAATACGCCATGTATGCGTATGGTCACTCCCGCTTTCAGCGGGATTGTCTCCCTTGACCTTGGAAAAAATATCTCATTTCCAAATGGTCACTTGATTGAGTGTGGTTGTGAAAAGACAAGACGGAAAATTAAAATTCTTACTTATATATCCTCTTGGGATGCTGGTGGTTTTTTTCATCATTCCCTTGGGGATGCTGTCTGTTTTTAGCTTTTATCATCATCCACCAGGAGGATTTTACGAGCCGGCCTTTAGTTTCGAAAATTATATCCGCTTTTTTACAAAGGCCCTCTATCTCAAACGGATGGCCTTTACCATCGAAATTTCAGCGTTAACGGCAATCATATGCCTTATTCTTGGATATCTGTTTACGTATTATCTGACAAGAATCACCTCGAAAAGGCGTATATTTATCATTCTGGTCATCAGCACCCTGTGGCTTTCCTATGTCATCCGAAGTTACGCCTGGACGGTGATACTTTCACGGAGCGCAGGTATAAGCAAACTCTTCGTCTGGCTGGGTCTGCTCGATCAACCGCAGAGTTATTCCCCTAGCTTATTGGCGGTAGTCGTTGGTCTGGTCTATGTTTTCCTCCCATTTATGATTCTAACCCTCTATGGCAGCCTAAAAAGTATCCATCATGAATACGAAGAAGCATCGTTGAACTTGGGGGCAGGACCATGGAGAACATTCTGGAACGTCACCCTTCCTCTTTCTAAAGACGGTGTGATTTCAGGATCCTTGCTGGTTTTCATTCTCACCATGGGCGCCTATGTAGTGCCTTCCATTTTGGGCAAACCTAAACAGTGGACGATGGCTATCATCATTGGGGATCAGGCCACCTACGAGTCCAATGTGCCGTTTGGAGCCGCCATGGCTCTCATTCTGATGATTTTTGCAATCGTCATTATTTGGCTCATCTCAAAGCTGGCCGGAACCAAAAGCCTATCGATGGGGGCTGCTGGAAAATGAGACGACGAAAGATTGGCAGAATTTTATTCGGTGCAAGCTTCGGATTATTAGTGATCTTTTTAGCGGCTCCGTTGCTGATTGTCATCGCCGTTTCTTTCACATCCGATATTTTTATGGTCTTTCCGCCTACCGGGCTATCTTTGCAGTGGTATAAAGAATTTCTAACCATGTCGGATTGGCAGGAAGCTATCCGAAACAGCCTGATCATAGCCAGCGGAACAGCTCTTTTATCGACCTCCATTGCCCTTGTGCTGTCTTTTGTTCTCAACAGATATGATATTCGTTTTGGAAATGTCATCAAGACATTGGGGCTTTTACCGTTTCTTCTTCCGCCGGTCATTATCGGCATTGCATTTATGGCTTTCTTTTACGCTGTGGGGTTTTCCGGAAAAGTCCTCAATGTCATTATCGCACACGGTATTTTTTACACAACCCTGCCTTTAATGCTGATTTCTCTGGGATTCGAATCGGTAAATAAAGAACTGGAGGAAGCAGCCATGAACCTGAGGGCTACGGAAGTCAAAGTATTTACTACGATAACCCTTCCGCTGATCCGAAATGACGTATTTGCGGGCGCTCTTTTTGCTTTTATTCTTTCCTTAAATGAGTATTTTATTGCTTTTCTAGTGGCAGGATTCACCGTCACTACCCTGCCGATAAAAATCTTTTCTGCTCTGCGGTATTCTTACTCGCCGGCCATCGCAGCAGTTTCGGTATTTTTTATCCTCATCACAACCGTCGTTGTCATTGCAATTGATAGCTTAACAGAAGGCATTTGGGAATAATCACTTCAGACCAGCTGGAGTTAAACCCACATTGTGTGGTAGCCTCCTACCGCGACCTGAAAATCCATACTGTCCCGGCGTGATTTCCCAATTTGCTCCTCGACATATTTGCGACTATGCTTGCGTCACAAAATCGCTCCGACTGCGCTTTCCGCTCCGGTTTTCTTCGCCTTGCTACGGATTCTACCGCACGATTTGGGCTAAAAGTGAATGTTGAAACCACGTCTAGAAGCCTTCAATCTGATTGGGAAAATAATCTTCCATAACTCCTTCCCGGTACACATCGGCCGTGGCGCAGTGCAACCCCCCACCGAACGCACTCACATCAATAAACGGTACCGGTATGACCTCAAAGCCGAGCTTGTCAAACTGTCCCATCTGCTTTATTTCCTGCGCATCAACACAGATAGTTTTCGGATCCAGCACCAGCGTATTCATGGATAACCATTGGCTGCAAAATGACAGCGGCGGATACCCATCTAAAGCCGGTTCGGCACATTCCACAATTTCCCAATCATTCTTTTTAAAGAACTCGGTCATATTGGGTGCCAGCGGTTTCCGTTTAGCATTCCTGAGGGCCAGGCCCGGGCGCAGCAGAACAAAGGTCGCATCAATATGAATGGGATTTTTCTCATAAAAATAAATCACATGTATGCGGTGGTTCGAAAAATGGCGACGCAGCCAGGCAATGCCGCCGTTGTTGGTAACCGATGAGTGATAAACAAAGAGATCCCGGCCGGCTCTGGATATATCGGCTGCATCGAAGCAGGGTTCTTCCTCTGTCAGGACCCAATCGCGGCTATAAATGGCCTGCTCTTTTTCTTCGTCGCTCATCTTTTCCCATTTTCGCCAGTAGTCCTTCTTGTATGTACGATCACTCAGTCTCGGTTTGGGTGCCGCTTCCCATCTAAAATTGGGATCATCTCTGAAGTACTGCTCCAGCAGGGGGCGGTAGCACAGATATTCGTACCAGCGGCTGCGGTAGGACATGGTCGCCTCCAGGATTTCATTGCCCACGGTTAAAAGCACATCCCGCGGCGGCATGCAGCCAAACATGCTTTCTTGTTTCCAGTCAGGAGTCTGGACGACCTCGCTGAAATCTAGCGGGGTCGGACGGTCCACGCGGATACCTCGACTTTCAAGGATGTTGGCAAAATTGTCCAATTGTTCATTGGCTTTTTCTTCCATTTCTTTGGGCAACGGCCCATAGGCTCCTAACGGGAAACCATGATCCGGCCAATCGCGTTCAATGGCCGGTTCAGGCGCCTGGACCATCGTGCCGTCCGCCCGGCCGACAATCACGTGTTTCAAAGGATCCCATTCGTTCCAGGAATTGACAACGGTATTTTGTTGACTTGCGGTCATTAGTCCCTCCTCAAGTTGTGTAAGTCCTGAAGAAAATTTTCGTCAGTTTTTATTTCGGGGCTTTATCGCTCACTGATCATGAATTTTAAGCTGAACAATCTTTTTACTAATATTCTTTCATTGTTGTCTCTTTCTCGGACCTCACATGTTCACGAAGATGTATTGTTTTTATTCTTAAGTAACCTTTCGAACTTAATTAGTCAACGTGGGTATGCATTTAGCCCCAGTAGCTACTCTATATCGCGGTCATAGTCTTCATCTGTAGGATCGAGGTTAGGATTCAATTCAATCACCGGTTCCGCGCATCATCAACTCCCTTATCTGTGTTCAGGCGATCCCTTTCAGCATATCCTCCAAAATGGCAAAACCCTGCTCCAATTGATCATCGGTGATAACGAAGGGCACCAGAATTCTTATAACATTATGATATACCCCACAGCTTATGACAATAAGCCCATTTTCGTAACAGCGTTTCACCAGTTCTCCGGCCTCAACTCCGGCTGGATCCTTACTCTTTCGATCTTTCACGAGCTCCATGCCTATCATGGGGCCGAGTCCTCGGAC
>CAZXJE010000195.1:5843-6476 GCA_964640835.1 uncultured Eubacteriales bacterium | reverse complement strand
GCACTGAATAACAATCCAGAAAGCTCAGGGCAGACGGGATGGGCAAAACCGACATGCGCAGCGATTCCCTCCCCAAAAAAAGAGCTCTTTCTCCGAGTTCTATCAAAAAATTGGTCGGCAAAGACGATATCCCTGGGCCTTATGTCTTCTTTTAACGATCCAACACAATTGGTGGATATGATTCTTGTGACACCGAGTTTCTTAAATCCGTAGATGTTGGCCCTGTAATTGATATCCGAGGGCGTAAGGGTATGGCCCTTGCCATGGCGTGCGAGAAAGGCCACTTTTTTCCCTTCCAGTCCACCGATGATGTAGGAATCCGACGGCGGGCCAAACGGAGTGTCGATGTCGGTAGTCTCGAAAACTTCAATACCTTCGATCTCATATAGTCCTGTCCCACCCAGAATTCCGATTTCAACCTGGGGGAGATTTGCTGGATTAGAAACCGTCATGTCTCCTCCTTCTATTCTCTTCGATGGAAAAAGGCACTCATTATTGCTGTGAACCTCATGCGCATTCGAAACTAATGATATATAACTTACGTCATATCAAGTCAAGCATTTCAAAACCGTGATGAATGGCGTTCCGAGTGTTCCAATTGGTGATTGCGAAAACACGCTCAGTTTCCCCAGC
>CAZXJE010000195.1:0-5833 GCA_964640835.1 uncultured Eubacteriales bacterium | reverse complement strand
GTACCATGCCCGTCCAGCCCTCCTCACGGTTTTCTCCACCACTCAATTGGAACACTCAATAACGCAATGTGATTCCCGCCATCACGGTTTTGGAGACTCTTACGTATTCAAGCGGTTTATTTGAGTTTTGAGTGAAAATTGGTTATCCTAAACGAAAAGGAAATCGCGATGGAAATACAGACAGAATTAGCTCCGTTGATCGACATCCTAAATAAAACAAAGCGAGTCGCTGTGCTAACAGGCGCAGGGATCTCCGCCGAGTCTGGAATTCCCACTTTCCGCGGGGAGGAGGGGCTATGGAAGACATACCGGGCCGAAGAGCTGGCCACGCTCTCTTCGTTTATCAGAGATCCCCAGCTTGTCTGGGAATGGTACGACTGGAGACGGGGAATCATCGGTTCCAAAGATTTTAATCCCGGGCATGAAGTTCTTGCCAGTTGGGAAAAACTCTTCCCTTCATTCCATGTGATCACACAGAACATCGACGGCCTCCACCAAAAAGCCGGATCTTTTAACATCCTGGAACTCCACGGAAACATATGGAAATTCCGCTGTACTGAAGAGAGAACGGTCACCGAAGATCACACCACCCCCCTCGGAGAGATCCCTCCACACTGCCCCAATTGTGGTGCTCTCCTCAGGCCCCACGTGGTCTGGTTTGGTGAATCTCTGGATGCCTCCATACTCCAAAGCGCATTTGCCTTGAGTTCAAGCTGTGAAGTCATGTTCGTGGTCGGCACTTCTGCAGTGGTTCAACCCGCGGCTTCACTCCCGCTTACAGCGAGTGAATCAGGTGCGACTGTTGTCGAGATCAACCCGGACCCCACTCCTCTAACTCCGTATGTGGATTTTTCATTCAGAGGAAATGCTGGTGATATCCTCCCAAAAATCGATGGGAAGTTATCATTGACCAATCCCCAAGAAGAGGAATGATCTGATATGAAATACGTCTACTTCGATGCTTTTTCCGGGCTAAGCGGAGACATGATCTTGGGAGCACTGTTGGACCTTGGAGTATCAGCCGATACATTCATTGAGAAGATGTCTGAGCTCGAACTCCCTGTGGATATTCGTGTCGAGGAGACCAAAAGGTGTTCTCTCCGAGCACTCAAGGTCGATGTTAACGTCCAGTCCAAAACAGAAAAAACACGGAAGTGGGAAGACGTGGAAAAGCTTATAACAAACACCTCCTTCGATGAATCCGTGAAGAACAACGCTCTTCAGATATTTCAGAGGCTATTCGAGGCAGAGGCCCATGTTCATGGCCATGCGTTTCTAGAAACTCACCTTCATGAGGCGGGCGCCGATGACGCCATTATCGATATCGTTGGCAGCTGTTTCCTCTTTGAACAACTGGGCATCAGCAAGTTCTATGCGTCCCCGCTGAACGTGGGACAAGGGACTGTTAAAACATCCCACGGCACACTCCCCGTCCCACCACCGGCTGTGGCTGAGTTACTGAGGGGTGTCCCTGTCTATTCGGATTTTGTGAAACAGGAGCTCGTCACACCCACCGGTGCAGCGATCATTTCCTGCGTTGTGGAAAAATTTCTGCCTTTTCCGGAACTCTGTTACGAAAAAGTCGGATGTGGTGCTGGCGGCAGGGATTTTCCCCGCTTCCCAAACATCCTTCGGGTATTCTATGGAGAGAGACAATCCACTGAGGCAGACAGAGACATCTATATCATCGAAACCAATATCGATGATTCCACGCCCGAGATCCTTGCCAGCTTCTATGACAAGGCATTTTCCCTCGGGGCTCTGGATGTTTATCTTACACCCGTCTTCATGAAGAAAAACAGACTGGCTACTCAATTAACTCTTTTAGCAGAGTTTGATAAAATAGACACCCTTGTCCGCGCAATATTTGAAGAGACCAGCTCCTTGGGTGTCAGATATTTTCCTGTCTCAAGGCGAGTTCTCGAACGCAAAATCATAAAAGTCCGATTATTTGACGAAGAGATCCCCGTCAAGGTTGCATTTAGCGGGCCAAAAGAAGTGAACATACAGCCAGAATTCTCAGACTGTTTGACTCTGGCACAGAAGAAAGGTCTCCCAGTGAAACACATCTTAGAGCTTGTAAAACAGGAGTACTTGACCCGTAATGAAGGCTAAAAGAACATCAGAAAACAACACTGTAGTGTTGGAAGGAATAACGGCTAGTACATGAAAAAGCAAAACACGATCGATACTGAATCGATCGAAAAAGGCGTAAAACTCATCCTGGAAGGAATCGGTGAAGATCCTAAGAGATCCGGCATCCAGAGAACTCCAAAAAGAGTCGCCAGTATGTTCAAGGAGATCCTTGGGGGTCTGAGCGAAGATCCTGCCCGGCATATGCGTGTGATTCAGGACGAAAAACACGACGAAATGGTCCTGATCAAGAACATCCCCCTTTATTCCATGTGTGAACACCACCTCCTCCCCTTTGCCGGAGTGGCCCATGTGGCTTATATCCCCAAGGGAGGGCGCATCGTGGGTCTCAGCAAGATCGCCCGCGTCGTGGAGGCCTACGCCCGCAGGCTCCAAGTGCAGGAAAGGCTGACCAAACAGATCGCCGACCTCATCGATCAACGGCTAAAACCCCTCGGTGTGATGGTCGTGATCGAAGCTGAGCATATGTGCATGTCCATGAGAGGTGCGAAGAAACCGAAGTCAATAACCGTGACCTCAGCTGTGAGAGGCTCCTTCCGCACCAGCCATACCACACGAACAGAAGCGATGATTTTGATCAAAGGAGGAATTCCCATTGGAAAAGAGCTCTAGAGAGACCTTTTTCATCACGACCCCCATATACTACGTGAACGATGTCCCTCATATCGGGCATGCGTATACAACCATCATCGCAGATGCACTCAGTCGATTCAAGAAACTCTCGGGGAAGGAAGTGTTTTTCCTCACGGGAACGGATGAACACGGACAGAAGATCGAAAAATCCGCTGCAGAGAAAGGCTTAAAACCCCTTGAACTGGCGGACCGGATGGTGGGACGGTTCAAGGATCTGTGGAAAGAACTGAATATCGAATATGATTATTTTATCCGCACCACTCAGCCCTTCCATGAAAAAGGCGTGCAGAAGATCTTCCAAACATTAAAGGACAAGGGGGACATCTACAAAGGTATATACGAGGGTTACTACTGTGTGAGCGATGAGAACTTTCTCTCCGAAGATGTCCCGCTGGAGGATGATGGGCACAAGGTCTGTCCTGATTGCGGGAAAAAGGCGGGGAAGGTATCTGAGGGGTGCTATTTCTTCAAATTGTCGGCCTACCAGGAGCGCCTCCTTGAGTTTTACGAAAAAAATCCCGAATTCATGCGCCCTCAAAGCCGGATGAATGAGATCACAAGCTTTGTCGAGCAGGGCCTCAAGGACCTGAGTATAACCCGGACCACAGTCAAATGGGCCATTCCCGTAGCCGATGATACCGAGCACACCATTTATGTCTGGTTCGATGCTCTGCACAACTACCTTACTGGGATCGGGTATGACTGGAATGAGGAGCTCTACGCAAAATTCTGGCCACCGACAGTGCATCTCATCGGCAAAGATATTCTCAGATTCCATGCCGTGTTCTGGCCCGCTTTTCTGATGGCGGCAGGTTTTCCTCTCCCCAAGACGGTTTTTGGTCACGGCTGGTGGCTCAAAGACGAGACAAAGATGTCCAAATCCAAGGGAAACGTCCTCGATCCTCATATCATCCTTAAAACTTTCGGGACAGATTCTCTCCGGTATTTTCTTCTCAGGGAGATTCCGCTCGGTCTGGACGGGAATTTTTCCCATGAAGGATTTGTCCATAGGGTCAATTCCGACCTGGCTAACGACCTGGGAAATCTCCTGCAACGTACGCTAACCATGATCGTAAGTTACTTCGGCAGAACGATCGAACACATGGATGAGGAAGGCCCACAGGATGTCGCTCTCCGGACCGATATGGATGCCCTAAAGGAGAAGGTGTTCAACCACTATGAGAATTACGCTATAAACAGAGCGCTGGAGGAAGTATGGGTTTACATCAACTCGGTCAACAAATATCTCGCCGTAAATGAACCCTGGAAACTCGCTAAAGACGACACAAAGAAAAACAGGCTGGCAAGGGTGCTGTACCAGGCTGCAGCAGCGATCCGGGCTATCGCCTATTTGATCTACCCGGTTTTACCTGATTCCGCAAACAAAATTTGGGGATATCTCGGAGAGCCCAGCCCCCTCACGTCAGAGACCTACAAAGACCTGGCTTTCAATAATTTTAAACTTGGCCAAAAGATTCAGAAGCCCCCTAAGCCCCTTTTTCCAAGGATCGGCTTGAAAGATTTTTTGGAAGGAAAGGAAACCGAGTTCAAAAAACCTGTCAAGGAGGAAAAAATGGATATCATCAGTTTCCAAGAATTCAAGAGAATGGACCTGCGAGTCGGAGTGATCCTGAATGCAGAACGTGTGGAGGGAACGGACAAACTCCTTAAGATCAACGCCGATATCGGGAGTGAACACAGACAGATGGTGGCAGGGATCGCCGAGACCTATGCGCCGGAAGACCTTATCGGGAAGAAACTCATCGTGATCGTGAACCTTCAACCCGCCGTCATCCGGGGAGTGGAATCTCAAGCCATGCTCCTCGCAGCCGAGATGGACGGAAAGGCTTATATTCCGTTTTTTGTCGAAGATCTCCCCGCAGGAGCAAAAGTCCTCTGAAAACCATAGAGAGAAGACATTTTCTGAAGACGGTTTTTTCTGCACTTGCAGGCATGGGGAGTCTTTCTGCCTCCCATAAGCCCAGCCATCCCCTGAGATCTTTACGGACTGTACACAGCCCAAAAACCAATGTTCTCGTAAAGGTTTTAGGAACTGCTCAAGATGGTGGGATCCCACAGATCGGCTGTTATTGCAAAAACTGCCAAAAGGCAAGGCAGGACCCACAGTTTTTACGCCTGCGGTCTTCACTGGCCATCTTTGACTTCAAAGAGAAGAAGGTTTTTATCGTCGACGCATCTCCGGATATCAGTCTCCAATACGACAGGGTTCACGAGCGGATGGAGCCCGCCCGATCCCACAAAAAAAATGTACCGGACGGCATCCTCCTCACACACGCCCACATCGGCCACTACACAGGTCTGATGTTCTACGGATATGAAGCCCTAAGTGCGGACAATCTCCCTGTCTATTGCTCCCAACGGATGGGCGATTTTTTATCGAACAACGGCCCATGGAGTCAACTCGTCGAGTTTCAGAACATTTCTATTCAGTCGCTCGAGCCGGACACACACATCTCCTTAACGCCCGAGATTTCAGTCACTCCTTTCACTGTCCCTCACAGGGATGAATACTCGGACACACTGGGTTTTGTGATCGCAGGACCAAAGAGAAAGCTCCTCTATATTCCTGACATCCAGAGCTGGAAAGCGTGGGACCGGGACATAAGAGAGGAGGTCAAAAGAGTTGATTTCGCATTGCTGGATGGGACATTCTACGGCCCTGAGGAGCTTCCGGGGCGTGACCTCTCCCAGCTCGGGCACCCCCTTATCACCGTGAGTTTGGATACATTCAAACAGGCTACAAAAAAGAGGAAAGCCAAAATATACTTCACCCATCTGAACCATTCCAACCTGGCCTTGGACCCCGATAGCGATGCCTTAAAACACATCAATAGTGAGGGATTTGGGCTAGCTCAAGAAGGGATGGAACTTTTTCTCTAGCTTCTTTTTATTCAGAATTGAAAGGATGTATTTCCAAATCCGTGCAGAATGACATTCCGAGTGCCCCAATTAGTGATATCAAAAACACGTTCAGTTTCCCCAGCGAGGAAACTTCGCTCGGATCCGGGATTCCCTCACATCTCCC
>CAZXJE010000194.1:0-6534 GCA_964640835.1 uncultured Eubacteriales bacterium | reverse complement strand
ATTTTATTCATCTTATTTGCTCCTTTATCCCCCTATCGGGATTACAATAAAATAATAATTATTGCAGGATTAGTCAAATTGAATGGCGAAATATCAATGAGACGGGGATTGATCATTTTGAAGATTGAGCGGCAGAATCACGGTGAATTTGCTGCCCTTACCCGGTTGGGACTGAACCAGGATCTCTCCATTGTGTCGGGAAACGACCTGATAGCAAATCGCTAAGCCAAGACCCAGCTTTACTCTTGATTGGCTCCTGGTAAAGTTCAGCTCGAAAAGGTCCTTGTGTTTTTCGGGAGAAATCCCGCACCCTGTGTCCTCGATCTCAATGAATATGTGTGAGTCTGAAGCCCAGGTCCGAATCGTGATGGTTCCTTCGCTCTCGATTGCTTGCACGGCGTTGCGTATCAGATTGAGAAAGACCTGATTCAGCTCGCCTGGATAGCATTTGATTTCGGGTAACTCCCCGAACTCCTTCTCGATGTGGATCCGGTCCTCCATTTCATTGTGAAGCACGCTGAGAGTGCTCTCGATACCACGGTTGACATCTGCCTCCTGCAGTGTCATTGAATCCATCCTGGCAAACTGCTTTAATCTTGTAATGATCGTACTGAGGCGCTCGCGGGCATCACTTGAGGTCAACAGAGTATCACGCAGAACAGAGACTGCTCGCTGCATTTTTTGATCATTCTTGAACTCCTGCATAGAACCAAATCCCTCCAGCCCATCCAAGATCTTATTTAATCCGCGTATGGATACATCGGTTGAACTGTTCAGGGCACCCATGGGCGAGTTGAACTCGTGAACGATACCGGCGGTGAGATCCCCCAGGGAGGCCATCTTGGCGGATTGGATCAGCCGAGCTTGAGTTTCCTGCAATTCCTCGGTTCTCTCAGCCACTTGCTTTTCGAGTTTCTGCTGCAGCCTCTTCATGGTCGTGATACGTATTTTGTACCCCAAAAGGACTGAACCTATGAGTACGAATCCCATAAATAATTGAAATCCCAGCCTTCTCCAGAAGGGCGGTACAATAGTTATGCGAAGGACTGTCCCTGACTCGTTCCAAACGCCGTTGTCATTGGTCCCTTTCACGCGCAAGACGTATTTCCCGTGGGGAAGATTTGTGTAGGCGGCGAATCGCCTGTCCTGCGGATAATTCCACTCGATCTCAAACCCTTCGAGTTTGTAGGCGTATTGATTTTTTTCAGGAGCGGAAAAATCGAGCGCGGCGAACTCAAAGCTAATGCTGTTTTCGCGATGACCGAGCTTGATGGCATCACTATAGGTGATGGTCTGTTCCAGCGGCCATCTGTTGTCTTCCTGGATGCCCACAGACACATTAAATAACTGAAAGTCGGTTATGACTACCGGGGGGATGTGCGGGTTATCGATGATCTTTTCCGGGTAAAAGGCATTGAAACCCTTGTTGCCGCCGAAGAACATCTCACCCTTCGAACTTTTGTAATAGGCCCCGATGGCAAATTCTTCGCTTTGAAGACCGTCTTTTGGATCGTAGGATTTGAAGATTTCTGTGTGGGGATCGAACTTGGCCACGCCTTTATTGGTGCTAAGCCATAGATTACCCTGTGCATCCTCCAGGATCCCGTAAACAACTTCGTTGGGAAGGCCGTCTTCCTCGTGATAGTGAGTAAAGTTTTTATTGTCTCGATCGAATTTGTTCAATCCACTATGTGTGCCTACCCATAAAACACCGGAACCATCTTCATGGATTGCCAGAACGGAATTATCACTCAAGCTGGTTTCATCGTCCAGATTTGCCCGATATGCAGTGAAGCTGCCATGCTCTGGATGAAAGCGGTTCAGGCCGTTCCTGGTTGCCACCCACAGAACGTCATGACTGTCTTCATAAAGAGCTTGCACCGTATCGTTGCTCAAACTTTGTGGATTCTCGGGATCGTGTGCGTAACTGATAAAAGTCTCGGCTTGCGGGTCGAACCGGCTCAGCCCGCTGTCGAAAGTCCCGATCCAGAGGAATCCGGCGTGGTCTTCGAGAATACAGCGGATTCTGTCAGAACTTAACGAGGAAGGATTCTCCGGCAAGTGCCTGAAGTGTTTAAATCCGATGATTTTCCGCTGGGGGGATGGTGAGAATAAAGCTTTCTCCAGTCCGCCTCCATTGGTCCCGATCCAGACAGATCCTGACCGGTCTTCTCTGATCGTATAGACTCGGTTGCTGCTTAGACTGCTAGGATCGTTCGCTTGGGGAAGGTAATAGGAGTAATCTCCCTTTTCCCGATCAAACACGTTGAGCCCCCCGCCATTAGTGCCGATCCAGATCTTACCGCGATCATCCTCATAGAAGGCCTTAACCTCGTTGTGATTGATCCGAGCCGGGAAGATGTTGTCTTTGTGAAAGTGAACGAATTTCGTTTTGCTAAAATCGAATTTGTTGAGCCAACCCATATAGGTTCCGATCCAGATGATCCCTCCGCGGTCCTGATAAATCGAACGGATCTGGTTTGTGCTGATGCTGTAGGGATTTTGAGCGTCAAATCGGTGACAAATAAAAGTCCCGATCTCACGGTCAAAGCGGTTGAGACCATTGATCGTCCCAACCCATAGGTCTCCGGCCTGGTCTATGTGCAGGGCACGGATGGATTCGGAGCACAGGGATGAATTTTCTCCGAGGACTGAAGCAGTAGGGATGAACGCTTCCGCATTGGGATCGAAAGCGTGCAGTCCCGCGTTGGTTGCGATCCAGAGAAGACCGTTTTGATCCTGCACAATACAGCGCACCCGATTGCGGCTTTGTTCTGGTGTGTCGCCAGGATTGGGGTAATAGCGGATAAACGAATTGCTCTCGCGGTTAAACTTGTTAAGGCCGTGGAAGGTTCCGATCCAAAGTGTTCCCTCGGAATCCTCAAAAAGATATCGAATCCTGCTGTCGCTCAGGCTGGTTTTATCGGCGGGGAAGGCATAGAACCGCTCGAATTTCCCGGTCTCTTGGTTTAGACGATTGAGCCCTTTATTTGTCCCTACCCAAATATCTCCATTGAAATCCTCACGTAAGGCTCGAACCGAGTTGTGACTCAGGCTGTTGCCTTGATCGGTTTCATTGAGATAGCGCTGGAACCGCTCTTTTTTAGGATCTAGGCTGTTTAGGCCCATTTCGGTGCCGATCCAAAGAATCCCATCTCGGTCCTCCCATAAGCACCATATCATGTTGTGACTCAGGGAGTTGCTGTCATGTGGCTGTCTCTTATAGATCTTGAACGAGTACCCATCATAGCGATTTAAGCCATCGTCAGCGCCGAACCACAGGAATCCTGTCCGGTCCTGAAGGATGGACCGAACCGTGCTCACTGAAAGACCGGACGCGCCCGAAATGCGCTCGAATTTCGATCCTCCGATCTGGGCGGTTAGAAGAGTGGGACTCAAGGAGAGGAAAAGGAAGAGCAGTGTTATTAAAAGCTGCTTTTGGATAGAGGTCATCGAAATTATGTCTTGTTGTAAGTATTTTCTTCCTATCTCAGCCATATCATTCCACTAACAACCTTACGTAGATATATCATACTCATATTTGCAAGTCCAACATCAGATTTGCATGCTGCCCGGTCCTAATTGGGGCACTTATTTTCCCAATCTCAAGCGAGGCTTGGAACTCCATCAGTTATCTCGGGACAGCTCTAATGGCAACGTTCTATTTTGTGGCAATTGTAAACTATCAATCTGATAAAGTACATGAACTGAATCTCAACCTCGAGCGCAAAGTTGAAGATCGAACACAGGAATTAAAGCAGAAAAACTCGGAGCTTGAAGATACACTCATTAAACTGAAACAGATGCAAAAACAGGTTATCGTCCAGGAAAAAATGGCCTCTCTCGGCTCCCTTGTTGCGGGGATTGCCCATGAAATCAACACTCCTATCGGAGCGGTCAGCAGTATGTATGATACCCTTTCCAGGACTTTAGTCAAAATGCAGAGTGTTATTGAAAAGTCATATCCGGATGCGTTTCAGAAATCATCTCAGCTCCAATCTATTTTCAAGGGAATCGAAGATGCTAATAAAGTCATCCGCTCTGGAACTGAGCGTGTCACAACCATCGTCAGAAGGCTGAGAAGTTTTGCCCGCTTGGATGAGGCAGAGATTAAAACCGTGGATATCCACGAAGGATTGGAAGAGACCTTAATTCTGATTCATCATGATATCAAGCATAACATTACAATTAAAAAAGATTTTGGTGAGATACCTCGAGTTTCCTGTTATCCCGGACGGCTAAACCAGGTTTTCCTCAACCTGCTCGTTAACAGTACGCAAGCTATTGAAGGCAAAGGGACAATTAGTATTTCAATACGTTCTCACGATAATAAAGTCTATATAACTTTTACGGATGATGGGATTGGCATCTCCAAAGAAAATTTGAAGAGAGTTTTCGATCCTGGATATACAACGAGGGGAAGAGGTGTTGGAACTGGTCTGGGATTATCAATAAGCTATCAGATCATCCAGGAACATCGAGGCGAGATCAATGTGAAAAGCGAACTCCAAAAAGGCACAACATTTGAAATTATCCTGCCTCTTGACCTCGAAGATATCCTTGAACGCGAAAAGCCTACAAAATGAAGAGGAGAAGTTTGACTGGTTGAAAACAAAATAGTGGGCGATACAGGATTTGAACCAAAGAGTTCCACCGTGTGCAAAAGTCACAAAAAGAGGAAACGAGCTAAAAAATAAGGGATAAACTCTGTAGTCTGTCGAAAATCAGGCGTTAGGGATTTCCAAGCATTTTGATATTTTTATGGATTTTTCTATATTCTTGACA
This sequence comes from uncultured Eubacteriales bacterium, assembly GCA_964640835.1. Lineage (GTDB taxonomy): Bacteria > Acidobacteriota > Aminicenantia > Aminicenantales > Aminicenantaceae > WTAW01. Next base: position 1,749 of record CAZXJE010000194.1, on the reverse strand, counting down.
TATCTTGGTCACAGTTTGGCCACAACTTCAGATTACAGCTTCCGTCTTTTTAGAGTATCTATGATGTTTTCCTTGGTTAGAAGTTTAATATCCGAGGCTTTTTCAATAAAAGGATGAGTATCTTTGACGGCCTCTTCCCAATTGATGGATTTAAGTTTTTCTGCTATAAGTGAATTCCAGTTTGACTCTGTGATTTCAGGGCCTTTCCAATTTGTCTGGAGGAGAGCTTCGTTCAGAAATTTAATATTTGGCTCCGGCCATGATGAATCAGATAAATACCAGAATAGGTCATAGAGGTCTCGGCCTTTCACATAGGGGCGGGCCAGTATGGCATGTAGTTTGCCGCTTAGGAGAGATGCTTTGTCATAATGCTGTATGTTAAGGATCACATAGCGGCGAATAACAGAAGTTTCGGTTATTCCTCCTGCAGGAGGATTGCTATCGACTTCAATCTTAATTGAGAGCGCCTCTGATTTATGCGGAGAAAGATCGAATTCATGCAGTAATCCAGGGAATCGAATAAAAGCAGTTTTAACCACTCTCTTGTCATTGAGCTTTGCATCTATGCTGTAGGTCTCGGCTTCAAAAGCTTTTGTTACTCTTTTAATGATTTCTGAGAAATTTTTAGCAGTATTTGAACTTTTGAGTGCAAAATCAAGATCCTCGGAATATCGAGGGAGTCTGTACAAAAATCTAAGAGCAGTTCCTCCGTGAAAGATCCAGGAGCGGAACAAGCCATTTTCTTGGAGAAATTGAAGAATTCTTGCCTGACAGTATTCCCGTACTCTGCTCCTTTTGTGCAATTTATTGGCTGTTTCATCGATGATTTGCTTGATTTGTTCTTTCATGATTTTTCACTTTTAGATTTTATGATCTCGATCCTTCTAGCAGCAAAAAGTAGTTTTCTGATGCCGCTTTTTTCAGCAAGTTCAATCAGAGTATTTGTGTTTAAATTTGTGAGATTCTGCAATCGGAGTTCTCGTAAATATTCAGGTTTGTCCGAACTTGGTGTTAGATAAAGCAGGTCAAGAAGAGCTTTTTCCGGCGTTGCGATAAAGGCCGATTGCTCCTCACCGAGGTCAATAAGCTGATAGTTTGAAAAGAGCTCTTTTTTAACGTGCCTGAAGATGAAAGAACCTAAAGGAGTCACCACTTCTTCTGGGCGTCCTGTACAAATACTGGTGACTGAAGGAACGTACTCTGGAATGAGGCCGTGATATTCTAGTGCGGATTGTAGGCTTACATATGACGCTCGTTTAATTCGATTCGCAATCAGGAACGGATGGGGTTTTGTTTTCTGGTATTGTGTGGACAGGACATATAAACTACGACGCACCTGTATAAGTTTTCCTGATTTCACCCAACGGGGAAGTTGCCTTCCCAGGTCGATTGGATTCACTCCACTTGCAGCCAGCATACTTGAGTGAAAAACAGGTTCTCTACCGACAATTTTAAGAAGCTCTTCCCATTTCATGGCAATAATATGCCATAATTGGCTTATTATTGCAATAGAATTAATATATGTATAAAATTCTTTACTGGATATATTGTCTCCGGATGATTAGCAGACCGACGTGTCTTATAAATAAGATATGTCTGATATTATGCTGTTTTTTTCCCTTCCAGAATAATTCAAAAAAAATGTCGAAACTTCAAGTAATACTTATGAATTTTTCAGATTGAAGAGGGAGTATAATGGTGGGCGATACAGGATTTGAACCTGTGACTTCTACCGTGTGTAAAAGACAC
>CAZXJE010000193.1:0-6563 GCA_964640835.1 uncultured Eubacteriales bacterium | reverse complement strand
TCCGAGCGAAGTTTCCTCGCTGGGGAAACTGAGCGTGTTTTCGATATCATATAATCTGATCATTCGGAACTCCATGTTTCATGGATTTGAACATGAATCCATCCTCTGACAGTGATTTGATATTCTTCGGTTTTTCAGTTATAATTCACGCCTCTTTGCAGCCGATTTTTGGATTGTATTGGGAACTCAAAGATGAAAGTAAACGCCTGGAACACAATCGTTCAGTTGAGCAAAGAAAGAGGTGTAGAGACGGATGTTATCGTAAACGCCATCGAAGAATCTCTCCGTGTTGCCGCTTCAAAATACTTCAACTTGGATGAGAAGATTGATGTCATCTTCAAACCGGAAAAAGGCGACCTACGGGTTTATTCCACTAAGCTTATCAAAAAAAATCCTCAAGACATATCCATAGAGATATCTCTGGAAGAGGCAAAAAAAATCGATGCGAGTGCTAAAGTTGGTGATTATATTGAGATAGACCTTCCATCAGAAACTCTAGGCCGAATCGCAGCTCAAGCAGCCAAGCAAGTGATCTTCCAGAAAGTCAGAGATGCGGAGCAAGAAAAAACTTATAGAACATTTGCACCCCAGATAGGTAAGATTTTAACAGGAGTCCTCCGACGGTTTGAATCAAACAAAAACATGATCCTCGAAATCAACAAAACGGAGATCCTGTTCCCTTATCGTGAAATGCTGCCCACGGAAGACTTCAGAAGAGGAGACCGAGTCAAAGCCGTAATCATTCAAGTACTAAAAGATACCAAAGGACCTCAAGTCTTTGTCTCCAGAAGTGATCCCCAGTTTCTAGCAAAACTGCTAGAGTTAGAAACCCCAGAGATCGCTAATGGGAATATCACGATTAAAGACATCGTCCGTCAGCCCGGTGAAAGGGCCAAGGTTGCAGTTTCAACCAATGAGAAGGATATCGATCCTGTTGGAGCATGTATCGGAGTCAAAGGAAACAGGATCCTTGCGATCAGCGATGAATTATCTGGGGAAAAAATCGATATAATCGAGTGGTCAGATAATCCTACTGTCTATGCAAAATCTGCACTGAGCCCTGCAAAAGTAGAGAAAGTCCTCATCTTGAATAAACAGGAAAAAACATTACATGCTATTGTTTCTAAGGACAATCTTTCCCTTGCCATCGGTAAAAGAGGGATCAATGTCCGGCTCGCCTCAAGACTTGTGGGTTGGAAGATTGAAATCAAAAACCAATAAATGTCGCATGATCGCACACATGGAGATACACAAATCATGAATACGGAAACCAAAAAGAAGACAACAAAAACTTCGAAAGAAACCGCCACAAAAGATCCGAAGGAAGTTCAGATCATAGAAGGTATGAATATCAAGGAGGTCAGTGAGATAATCGGGATCAAAGCCAAAGACCTCATTAACAATCTCAAAAAAAAGAGGTTCGACGTGGGAGTTAATGACACATTGAATGCTTCGTTGATCGATGCTGTCTCTCAAATCACTGAGGTGGACATAGATATGATCTCTTTAGAGGAATATGTACAAAAAAAAGCGGAGAGCATACCCGAAAACTTGGTGGAGAGACCGCCTGTCGTTACAATCATGGGACACGTCGATCACGGAAAGACAACGCTCCTCGATGCTTTCAGGGAATCTCATCTGGTTCAAAAAGAAGCGGGCGGCATCACGCAGCACATTGGTGCTTACCAACTCCTTCACAATGACAGAAAAATCACTTTTGTTGACACTCCTGGCCACGAAGCCTTTACTCAACTCAGAGCAAGGGGGACGAAAGTCACAGATATCGTTATCCTCGTTGTCGCTGCAGATGATGGAGTGATGCCTCAGACAAAAGAAGCCATAAACCATGCTAAAGCGGCTGGTGTGCCGATTATCGTGGCGATCAATAAAATCGATAAACCCGAAGCCGACCTTGACAGAGCAAAACAAACACTATCGCAGGAAGGGCTTTTGATCGAGGAATGGGGAGGAGATGTGGTGAGTGTTGACATCTCTGCTACTGAAAAAACGAATTTGGACGAGCTCTTGGAGATGATTCTTCTCCTAAACGATGTCATGGAGATCAAGGGAAATCCTGCAGTGCCTGCGCAAGGAGTCATCCTGGAAGCGCGGCTTGACGCCCAAAAAGGACCTGTCGCCACAGTCATTATCCAGCAGGGAACATTGAATCAGGGAGAGGCCTTCGTTTCCGGGATTTGTTACGGTAAGGCAAGGGCCCTGTTCGATGAAAAGGGAAAATCTATAAAAAAAGCAGAGCTTTCCATGCCGGTCGAAGTGTTGGGATTCTCAGAAGTCCCGAATGCCGGAGACTATTTTCAGGTCGTCAAAGATCTGGAAGCAGCCAAAAGGATCGCTCAATATCGTCTCTCCCTGGTCAAAAAAGAGGAGCAAACACGACCAGAACACCTCACACTCGATCAGCTCTTCAAAAAGATCGAGGAAGACGGGGTAAAAGAACTCCCCTTAATCATTAAGGCCGACGTTCATGGGTCCGTCGAAGTCCTCAAAGACACTCTGCCCAACCTCAGCACGGACCAAGTAAAAATAAAGATATACCATGCTGCTACAGGGACAATATCGGAATCTGATATCCTTCTTGCATCCGCATCGAATGCAATCATAATCGGGTATAATGTCAAACCGCAACAGGCTCTTCTGGATATGGCGAAGGAAGAGAAAGTTGAGATCAGGAGCTACAATGTCATTTATCAACTGACAGATGATATTAAGAAGGCCATGACTGGGCTTCTCGATCCCATATCCAAGGAGACATACCTGGGAAGGGCCGAGGTTCGCCGAATCTTTCACATCCCGCGGATTGGATCCATTGCAGGATGTCTTGTCACCGAAGGGAAAATTACCCGTAACGCTGAAGTGAGAATTATCAGGAATGACGAAGTCATCCACGAAGGAAAGATCTCCTCCCTTAAACATCTTAAGAATAACGTTACCGAAGTTAAGAAAGATTACGAATGCGGTATCGGTGTCGAAAAATTCAAGGATATCCAAGAAGGCGACACGATCGAGGCCTTCATCATCGAAAAAGTTATGCCCGAGTGATGTCGGAATGGTTATAGGATTCCTCTCACTAGAAATCTATCTCCCTTACTCCCATTCTTTGAAAGAAAAACGCAAGACAATCGTCAGTCTAAAGGATCGGGTGAAAAAAAAATACAATGTGGCCTTTGCAGAACTCGATTATCATGACAAATGGCAAAGGTCTAAAATCGGCGTAGTCACGTTGAACAATCGGAAAATGATGATCGAATCCATCTTCCAAAAGATCATAACCGAAGCAGAAGAAAATATCGAGGGTGAGATTATTAAGACAGACATCAATTATTTCTAAGATGACTTCTATATATAGAGAGCAGCATGATGGAAGAAAGCCGTAGACAAAAAAAAGTATCAAGCCTCATTAGAGAAGTTCTCAGTCAGATTCTTATCGACACGGTCCAAAATACGTTTGAATCCAGCCTCATCACCATCACTCGCATAGAGATCGCGAAAGATCTTAAAACTGCCCATGTATACCTCAGCCTCTTCGGAAAAGAACATGAAGAGCAGATATTGGAAGTACTGAATGAGAGAATGGGTTATTTCAGAAAACATATTGCCTCTCGAACAAATTTAAAGTATAATCCCATGCTAATTTTTTCTTACGATCCAATCCTCAGCTATGAAGAAAAGATCGATACGCTGCTAGGAAAGTTAAAAAAAAGATGAAAGATCCAGTTGATACGATAAGCCAAAAAATGCATGAGAGTCAGCGAATTGCTATCACATCACATCTACGTCCTGATGGAGATTCCATATGCACAGGACTCGCTCTCTATTTCATGGGAAAATCCTTAGGAAAGGACGTCGCAATCATCAATAAGGACAATACACCCGTCCCATTCAATAGCCTCCCGGATATCGAGAACATCACAATAGGCCAGATTCCTCCGAACGACTATGACATTGTTATTCTACTGGAATGTGCGAATGTGTCTCGATCCGGACAAACCCATCTGGACGATGCCTTTAAAATAAACATCGACCACCATCACTCCAATGACTATTACGGAGATATCAACTGGGTGGATCCAGACGCCGCTGCTGTGGCATGTCTGGCTTACACCTTGGGAGAAAAACTGGGCATCGAATTCACCCCAAAGATATCCAACCATCTCTATTGTGCGATCGTATCCGATACGGGATCTTTCCAGTTCTCGAACACAAAAGCTCAATCGTTCGAGGTTTCCTATAAATTGATCGAACACGGAGCGAACCCGATCAAAATCTCAGAGATGCTCTTCAACAACAATTCTCCGGAAAAAATTAAGCTTCTCGGTCAGGTTCTCTCAACACTCATCATGAATGAAAAAGGAAACATTGCCATCATCACTATGTTTAAAAAGAACCTGGAAGACTTAAACCTAAGAGAGATCGATACGGAGGATATCCTCACACTAGCCCGGTCTATAAAGGATGTAGAGATGGTTCTCTTTTTTAAAGAGATGGAGAAAGATACATACCGAGTCAGCCTCAGGTCAAAAGGCAATGCCAATTCAGCGATGATCGCAGAGCATTTTGGTGGTGGTGGCCACCGGCACGCTGCAGGCTTTACAGCATCAGGCAACTATGAACAATTGTTGAGGGACATTCCACAGATTGTAGAAAAACTCATAAAATCGAATCCAGACAATCCATCCACATAAGCTCATATTTTTGTTATAGTCATAGAAAGTATCTATGGATGGAATTCTATTAATTAACAAACCCCCAAGACTCACATCTCATGATGTTGTCCAAAAGGTGAGAAAAATACTGACTATACAAAAAGTGGGTCATTTCGGCACTCTCGATCCCATGGCAACCGGACTCATGATCGTGGCCGTAGGAAAAGCCACTCGATTTTTTTCATTCTACTCTAAACTCGACAAAGTCTATCGAGGACAGATCAGATTGGGGTTTGCAACAAACACATATGATGCAGATGGCACGCCTTCCACTGCTGAAAATGCCAACTATCCATCCGAGGAGACGCTCTTAAAATACATGGCGGATCTCGCAGGTGAGATCGAACAGACTCCTCCCCTCTTCTCGGCAAAAAAATTCAAGGGCAAGCCCATGTATGTTTTGGCGAGAAAAAATCAAGACGTGAAACCAAGGCCAGTACTAATCCAGATCTACTATTTTCGACTGGTGTCGTATGATGCCCCTTTTATAGAGTTCGAAGCCGCGTGTTCATCGGGAACCTATATGCGATCATTGGCCCATGACCTGGGTCAATCTTTGCAGTGTGGGGCCCATCTTTCTCAGCTCCAGAGGACATCCATAGGAGACTTCCATATCCAATCGAGCACAACCCTGGAGGCGCTGGAAAAATTGGTTCAGGAGACTAATATCGGAAAAATCCTCATCCCTCTCGAATCGGTCCTCTCCGAACTCCCAAAGATCATGCTCAACTTAGAAGGTGTGGCCTTGGCAAAAAATGGAAATATGGTTTTCTCAGAGCATATCCGTGCTCCATCCTGTGAATCGTTCAATTTTCCATACACTCCAACGGAGCCGGTTAAAATATACAGATTGTTCAATCAAGATGGGAGGCTTCTTGCACTGGGTAAGTTTTGGCCTGAGAAAAATGGACTACACCCTTTTCTTGTCATTGACTCTGATGAGTCCGAAGTGTAGAGTAAGGCAAAATGAAGAGCAGGGAATCTTTTGCATCTAAATGGGGAATTATCTTTGCCGGTCTAGGTATGGCAGTCGGAACTGGAAATATATGGCGATTTCCCCGAATAGTCGCTCAACAGGGCGGCGGAGCTTTTATCATCGCATGGCTTTTATTCCTATTCCTCTGGTCGATACCGCTTCTCACCATAGAGATCTCCATAGGAAAAAAGACTCGCCTGGGAGTCATCGGTTCATTCCGAGAAATTATAGGTGAAAAATTTGCGTGGATGGGCACATTTGTTGCCTTTGTGACAACAGCTATTATGTTTTACTATTCTGTAGTCACGGGATGGTGCATCAAATATTTTTTTGCAACTTCTTTCCAGGGACTGATCAAAAAGGAATCGTCGGAATTCTGGTATTTTTTTTCCAGCTCCTGGGAGCCGGTTATCTTTCATTTCCTTGCCATCAGCATAGGATCACTCATCATCTATGCAGGAGTGGTCAAAGGCATTGAACGTGTCAACAAGATCCTTATTCCATCTCTCTTTGTCCTTTTGATAATCGCAGGGATTAGAGCCATCACATTGCCCGGTGCTTTTCAAGGCCTGGATTTTCTGTTTTCCCCCAACCTCAGCAAGCTAGCGGATTACAAATTGTGGTTGAATGCACTCACTCAGTCCGCATGGTCCAACGGAGCAGGCTGGGGATTGATCCTCACATATGCTGTGTACACACAAAAAAAAGAAAATCCTATCCTGACAGCGACCACTTTGGGATTCGGGAATTCCCTGGCGTCCCTCCTTGCGGCATGCGCGATCATCCCCACAGTATTTGCCTACTTTTCTACCCAGAATTTTTCTCAAGAGAATGTCCTGGATGTCATGCGGTCCGACAATCAG
>CAZXJE010000192.1:3311-6758 GCA_964640835.1 uncultured Eubacteriales bacterium | reverse complement strand
TTTTTTCTTTATATAGAGGATCCGGCCACAGTTTTCACAGAGAATGATCTGGTTTTCAGCTTTTAGCTCGTTCAGCACCTGTGGTCGAATACGAATTTGGCACATCGAACAAAAATCATCGGTTACAGGAGATAGCGGGATCCCATTTTTATTCTTGAATATCTCCAAATAAAGCTTGGACTGTTCTTTAGGGATCTGTGGGATCAGGGCCTCTTTTTTTTGTGTGAGCGTGATATTTTTTTCTTCTAATTTCTTACTTTTCAGGTTAAGTACGTCTTTATCTTTGCTGAGTTTATCTTTGGCTGCGTTTGCTTTTGATTCCGCTCCCCGGATCTCCTCGCTGATGTCATCGGCATTGAGCATCTCGCTGATGATATCTTCTTCTTTTTTGTCGATCTTGGATTGCACGTCCTTGATCTCTTTCAGGAGTGCGCTGTACTCTTTATTTGTTTTTACTCCACCTAATTGATGTTTGTATTTGTCAATATGCGCTTTGATATCCTGGATTTCCGCTTCAATCGTGCGTCTGTGTTTCTGGTTTTGGGTGAGCTTGTCTTTGGCTTGAGCAACTACTTGGAATTGAGTTTCGATATTTTTATCGATCTCTTTCAGTTGGAGGGGGATTTTGTCAAGGATAAGAGTGGTTTGTCTTATTTCTTCATCTAGATTTTGGAGGTTGATTAGTTTGTCAAAGTCGATATCCACATCTTTTCCTCTGGTAAAAGTGGGCCTACCAGGATTCGAACCTGGGACTAACCGGTTATGAGCCGGTGGCTCTACCGCTGAGCTATAGGCCCTGCTATGCACTTATATCAAATCTTATATCTCAAGTCAATTCGATGGATTATTCATAAAATCTGCTGACAATTCTATACGAAAAAATACCCATTATCATATTATCAGCATCTTTTACCCTTCGGGCGCCGACCCAACCTAACCCACCGATCTCACAGCATCGGCTTCGTTGTAGCCCATTCGCGGTAGTTCACTACAGCTTCGTAGGCCACTGCCTCCACATTATTGTAAGGGTGGGGTGGGTTGGCCTCGACTCGTGAATAATCCAGTTCGTAGGGATTATTGATCGTTGGTGAAGGATTTGAGCTTTCGGCTTCTGCTTGGATGTTTGAGTTTTCTCAAGGCTTTGGCTTCGATCTGCCGGATCCTTTCACGAGTGACCTTGAACTGTTGTCCAACTTCTTCGAGTGTATGTTCATTGCCATCACCCAAGCCGAACCTCATTTTCAAGACCTTCGCCTCCCTTTCTGTCAGAGTTTTTAGGGCTTCCTCGATCTGTTCCCTGAGGTTTATGTGAATGATAGTATCAGGAGGGGAAGGCATGATCTTATCCTCGATGAAATCACCCAGATGGCTATCTTCCTCTTCACCGATAGGAGTCTCGAGGGATATCGGTTCTTGAGCGATCTTTATGATCTTCCTGACCTTGTTGATCGGCATATCCATTTTTTTCGAGATCTCCTCAGAGGTCGGCTCACGTCCAATCTCCTGGACGAGACTTCGCGAAACCCGGATCAATTTATTGATGGTTTCGATCATATGCACAGGAATGCGGATCGTCCTAGCCTGGTCGGCGATGGCACGGGTTATGGCTTGCCGTATCCACCATGTGGCGTATGTGGAAAACTTGTATCCTCTACGGTATTCGAATTTATCCACGGCCTTCATCAAACCCATGTTCCCTTCCTGGATCAGATCGAGAAATTGGAGTCCACGGTTACTGTATTTTTTAGCGATCGATACCACGAGCCTTAGGTTGGCTGCGACAAGCTCTTTTTTCGCTTGATCGCTGATCTTTTTACCGGTGCTTATGGAGCGCAGGGTTCTTCGCAATCCGTAAGAGTCGAGTGCGATCTCTATTTGAAAGCTCCGTATGATCTTATTGATCTCATTAAGCTTTTTCTTGTATTCTGCCTCTTTCTTTTTGCTTCTGGTGTGGCTCATTGAGACTTTTAAGTCTTCTTTGGCCTCCTCTAACTTATTGATAGTTTTTAGTCTGCTTCGTAGCTCTATAATGATGATCTCCCGGTGGAGGGGACGGATGTTGAGCTCACGGATGAGCCCGCTTATTTCGACGATTAAGCGACCTCTCGCAAATGCATATTTTTTTAGATTAGGGATTTTTTCCAGTTCACTGCTGATCTCATGGATTCCTCTAACCTTATCCAGGATCTGCTTTTTCTTGAACTCATATTTTTCTTCGGAAAGTTCTTCTTCGGTAAAATCGAACATCTCTTGCAGGACGTCCGGATCTTCGTCCATCCTGTCCTCGAGCGAGAGAACTTCGTTGAGCACAAGCCGTGTTTTTGACAGAGCTTTGATTATGGCTTTTTCGCCCCTCTCTATCTCTTTTGCAATGGCAATTTCTCCCTCCCGTGTTAAGAGAGAAATGTTACCCATCTCCCTAAGGTAGAGCTTCACTGGATCAGTTGTACGCTCCAGCCCCTCGAGGGATACGATATCACTTTTTCTTCTTTTAGGGACGATCTCCCTCTGCTTATCGAGGATCTTAATTCCATAATCATCCATCGAGCTGAGAAATTCATCAAAAACTTGTTGGCTATCAGCGTCATCCTGGAAAGTTTTGTCGATTTCAGCAAACAGCAAATACCCTTGTTTTCTTCCTTTAGATATCAGCTGATGGATTTCGCTTTTTTGATCGTCTCTATCTGATGGCAATGTTGACTCCTCTTTTCCTATAATCAGAGCTCCTGATTCGGAAGGCGCGAAAGCTGCATTTTCACATCTTGTAATTTTTTCATGACTATAAGAGCTTTTTTCATTTCATTTTCTTTTTCGAGTCTAGATATTTCGTATTTTAATCCCAAGGACTCGTTTTCAAGGGCAAACTGTCGGAGTGCCCGGACACATTCTATAGCTTCTTCAACACTTGGCTCTTGCTCTTCCTCCTGTAAAATTTTCGCCAGGGAACTAAAGAGGTTTTTATCAATTTTTTCTCGCAAGTTTAGGATATTGAAATCTACTCTATTATTTATAAAATCCGACAGTATCAGAAAAATGGATTCACTTTGTAGACCTGTGAAATCTTCCTTTTTCATAGCCTCTAGCACTGTTGGCACAATATTACTGTCATTGAATAGGATCTGCAGTAGGCGTTTTTCAGCATTTAGAAAAACTTTTTGTACTACTTCCTTATCTGCTTCTTTGGCTCTGGTCTTGATCATAGAACGCAGAACGTCCTCTTTTAAATCGAGCTCCTCACTTAATTTTTTAAGATATTCGCTTTGGATGATGGAGTTGGGTATTTTAATGATCTCGTTAACTATGTATCTCATAACTCTATTTTTTTGTTCAGGACTTTCTTTTTTCTTTCCTCGTACATATGTATCTACTAAAAAGTTGAATCCTGATTTGCTCTCCTCGAGCTTTTTTAAAAAATCTTCAGGCCCATATTTCCTTATAAAACTATCC
>CAZXJE010000192.1:0-3301 GCA_964640835.1 uncultured Eubacteriales bacterium | reverse complement strand
AAACTATCCGGATCATACCCCTTGGGCAATGTCAACACACGAATTTCAACACCTTGTTTGAAACATAAAGAGATGGCACGAAGAGAGGCTTTTATCCCAGCTGAATCTGCATCGTAGCTAACGATCACTCTCGATTCAAAACGTGATGCTTGCATGACCTGTTCGGGTGTCAGGCTGGTCCCTAGAGAAGCGGTTGCATTTGGTATGCCAGCTTGAAGCAGGGCGAGAAAGTCTGTGTAGCCCTCGACAAGGATGGTCTCTCCTTGTTCACGGATGGCATCCTTTGTAAAATTCCAGCCATAGAGAAGTTTTCCCTTTGTGTATATGGGTGTATCAGGAGAATTGAGGTACTTGGGTTCCTGGTCGATGATAGTTCGTCCTCCAAATGCGACCACCTTTCCTGTTGGAGTGAAGATGGGGAATATGATCCTTCCCCTAAATCGGTCGTAGTGTCCTTCCGTTTTTGTCCTCCGCAGGACCAAGCCGGCCTTCTCCAGGAGGCCGGGGGAGATGTTTTTTTTCTGGAAGAAATTGAGCAGAGCATCCCATGAGTTGAGCGCGTATCCGATCTTGAGATTCTGAATGGACTCCTCGGATATCCCTCTTTTACGGAGATATTCATGGGCGTTTTCGCCCTCTTTTGTGTTGAAAAGGTTTTTTCTGAAGAAGGCCAAACTGTCTTCGCTGATCTTGTAGAGCGTTTCCTCCAATTTTGCCAATTGAGGGGAGAATTTCCTCTTTTCTGGAAGTGTAATGTTGTACTTTTCGGCCAGGAACTGCAGAGCTTCCGGGAAGCTCAGGTTTTCTTTTTCCATGACAAGGGTGAAAAGATCGCCCCCGATATTGCATCCAAAACAGTGGAAGAGCTGTTTGTCTTCGTCAACAGTGAACGAGGGAGTTTTTTCAGAGTGAAAGGGGCAGAGTCCTAAGTGTTTTTTGCCCCTTCGCCTTAGAGTTGTGTACTGTGAAGCGATATCGACAATGCTTGCCGTATTCTTGATTTGATCTATAACATCCATAGTGCGTCGAGATAGACTTCTAGTCTGAAATTAACTAGTAAAATATAGGGTTGGAGCCACTCATTGTCAAGCCCCATACTTGAATTATTCATAAAAGCTGCTGCCAAATTAATATTCAAAACCATTTTATATCTTAATTGATACAAATATGGCAATTTCCGTGATTTGTGAAAAAACTGGGTCGCAGAAACTTGAAAAGTTAGAGGTGATTGATGAGAGACGCCATATAGGCAGCGCCGAATCCATTGTCGATGTTAACAACGGCAAGTCCACCAGGACATGAATTCAGCATGGCCAACAGCGCAGCTATTCCTTTAAAACTTGTTCCGTAACCAATACTTGTTGGTACTGCGATGATGGGGACTTCTGTGACTCCCGCAATAACACTCGGCAGCGCTCCCTCCATTCCTGCGGCTGTGATGATGACCCGGGCGTTTCTGATAGTGCCCAGCTCTCCGAATAGCCTGTGAAGGCCGGCCACGCCAACGTCGTAAATTTTATCTATATCGTTTCCCAATATCTCGCAGGTCACTGCTGCTTCTTCGGCTACTGGTATATCTGAGGTCCCCGCAGTAATGATAACGATCCGTCCTTTCCCGGAAGGCGGATGGGTTTGTTTCAGGTAGATAGCTTTGGCAAGAGAATTATAGCTAGCTTTGGGGATCTGCTGTTTGATCTTTTTGTAGACTTTGGGCTCTGCGCGTGTGATGAGAAGATTACTGCCCTTTTTGAGGATGGCCTTGGCAATTTTCAATATTTGAGCGTCCGTTTTTCCGGCTCCGAAAACGACCTCCGGAAATCCGCACCGCAACTCTCTGTGGTGGTCGATCTTGGCGAAATTCAGGTCCTGGTAGGGAAAATCTTTCAGTATCTTTAGAGCGTCTTTGGGAGAAAGCTCCCCCTTTTGAACTTGGATAAGGAGCTTCTCAAGCTGTTTGTTCATCGACCCATTCTAGCACAAATCCTTTTCAAAATGCCAGACACAGAAAGTTCCACTTATACAGAGAAAACACTGAAAGATGTTTTCTCTCCAGAAAGATTTTTCACGCCATTCCCTCCTCACCCTTCTCGGTCCTGCGGAACTCCGCTCGTTTACTAAATCTCACACCTGATATTCCACAGCTTCACTCTTACCGTCCAAATGATTCTGCCGTGCTCACACAGTCCTCGGACCCGACTTTGTCGGGTTCCCTCGAAGAACAACTCGGGAAGGCTAAATCTTTCGATGTCGCTCAATACCTCTCTCAGTGTTTTCTTTCTTTTGTTGTCTAGATTCTTTTGAGCGTCTCTATTATACTTAAGACGAAAACCACATGATGGCGCAGAAAGCAACGATAAAAAAGGAGATCTCGTTTTCTGGGGTCGGAGTTCATTCTGGACAGAATGTAGTCTGTTTGCTTAAGCCCTCCACCTCTGGAGAGATCCTCTTTTCCGTCAAAAATGAAGAGAGCTTCGAGATCCGCATTGATCCCTTACGGGTTAAATCCAGTTTCAGCACTATTTTGACAGATGGGCCGCGGAAGGTCCATACGATCGAGCATCTTTTATCTGCCCTTTGTGTTTTTGGCGTAGATAGCATCACTATCGAACTTGAGGGAAGCGAAATCCCAATACTGGACGGGAGTGCTTTGCCGATAGCAAAAGCCCTCAAGGAGTGTGGGATCCAGACGCTCCCCCACAAAAAGACTTATCTGAAAATCACAAAGCCCTTCGTTGTGCGAGAGGAGAATGCATCAATTTCGGTCGATCTGGATGAGGAGTTCAAAATAAGCTACACCATCGAATTTGATCATCCTGCCATTCAAAAACAGACTTTGGATCTGGCCGTCAATGTAGAGAGCTTTCTGAAGGAGATCGCTCCTGCCCGCACTTTTGGATTTCTCAAGGATGTGGAGAGACTTTGGGATCAGGGACTAGCCTTGGGAGGGTCATTAGAAAATGCCATCGTCCTTGATGAGAGAGGTGTTATAAACGGACCCCTTCGGTTTGATGATGAGTTTGTGCGCCATAAAATCATCGATTTAATCGGAGACCTATCTTTAATGGGATATCCCCCCATCGGGCATTTTAGTGCTCACAAAGCGGGGCACTCGCTGCATCTCAAGGTTGTCCGTTTTCTCATCGAAAATCCTGAGTATTACACACTCTTTTGACTTTTTGCCCTGACCGATCTAGGGTCCGTTCCCCGAACGGACCGTTCCAGTGTACCGTGCATGTTGTAGGGTCCGTTCCCCGAACGGACCATTTGAAAAACGATCCCTTCACCCAACATCTATTTGAGA
>CAZXJE010000191.1:0-6764 GCA_964640835.1 uncultured Eubacteriales bacterium | reverse complement strand
GAAAGAGCGCGTTGTCCCTCAGATTACAAGGGAAAAGATGTGTCTGGGAAAATCATCCTTACCGCCGATGCCATCCAAGAGGTCCAGAGAATTGGAGTGAAAGAGAAAGGGGCTCTGGGTGTCATCTCTTACGCATCGTACACTCCAGGACATTATATCGATACAGTCGGCTGGCAGTGGGGCCTTCTTGAAAAGAGCGATGAGATCGAGGACAATTCACTTTTTGGTTTCTCAATATCTCGTCGAGTCGGAGAGGAGCTCAAGAACAGGCTGTTGACTGGACAGCGTGTCGTGGTACAAGCAAAAATCGAGACGATATTTTATCCAGGTCGAGATGAGGTCGTTTCCGCCGTCATCCCAGGACAAGAGCAAAGAGAGGAGGAATTTGTCCTGGTTGCACATCTTTTTGAAGGCATAAGCAAACAAGGTGCAAATGATAACAATAGCGGAAGCTCTTGCATATTAGAGGTCGGTCGCTGTCTTACCCGATTAATCAACAAAGGCAAGATTAATCGGCCACAGCGGAGCATCCGATTTCTCTGGGTTCCGGAGTACAGCGGTACCATTAAATATCTGGAGGAATATCCTGATATTTCAAAAAGGATGATCTGTGGTATCAACATGGATATGGTAGGCTGTAATTTATACCAAAACAATTCTCCATTCCATATCTACAGGACTCCCTATTCCCTTCCTAGCTATATCAACTATGTCGCTGAGGCAATGCTGGAATACGCTGTGGACACAAACCGGGTGTCCATTGAAGGTCTGCCTTTTGATACGATTGTCGCACCGACAGGTTCGCGCCAAAATTTCATGGCTTGGATGGAGGAATTCGATTCTGAAAGCGATAGCGATGTTTTCAACATCCGCCAAGTCCATGTACCGATGGTCTTTTTCTGCAACTGGACCGATAATTTTTACCACAGCAGCAAGGACATCCCTAAAAACAGTGATACCACTCAGTTGAAAAGAGCGGGTTTTCTGGGAGTCGCAATCGCACTTGCGGTCACAAATGCTAAGGAAACGGATGTTTTGGAGATTGCCATAGATGCGGCAACTCGGATCCGGTCTCGGCTTGCCCTCTCTGAAAGGAAGGCTTACTCCATTCTAAGCCAGAGCCCAAAGGTCGAGATGGCTCAAGCGCATAAAAAGATGTTGAATTTGATTGAACAGAACTATCGCGTGGGGCTTGAAGGGCTAACGAGTTGTAAGCTGTTAGCTAGAGACAAGAAAATCCTTGACTATATCGATTTACTAAAAGAGAAACTTCTCAGTGAAATGGATCGGTCGCTTGAGGATTTTAGCCAATATTACCTTCTGCTCTGCGGGATTCTGGAACAAGAACCTATCAGTTTGAAATGGACTGAAACGGAATCACGCTTGGCAGTAATCTTCCCTACAGTGAAGACAAAAATGATATGGCCGCCGTTATATGAGCTGGAGGAAGAGCTTGAAATCTTTAAAACACGAAATGCAGCTTATGAGGCATTCAATTTGATCGATGGAAAGAGGACCATCCTGGATATCGCTCGAGCTCTTGATGCAGAATTTATGGATTATGGTGGCGTTTCACCCATGGCCGTCGAGGAATATCTAACTGCACTGGAAAAGACTGGTTTGATCAAACTGAACAATATCCCGTGATAGGATGTTTATTTGATCTTTTCGAATTTCAGATGCCGGATATCTTCCGCTTGCATCACAAAGCCGGCAACATTTCTTTTCTCATCTCTTTTAAAATCTATCCTACGAGTGCCCAGGCTGTAAGCATCGTCGTTCATATAAGTCGTCATAAAGCTATCGATTGAAATCGCCTCCGCGGAACTCTCATGTCTTCCCAGCTTCATAGACAATTTATCATCCTTCATTTTTAGGATCGCTGTGGCGTCAAGTTCATCAGTATAATAGGTGCCGACAAACTCTGCAAGGGCATCTGTCGATAACGTCTTGATTGGCGGTTTTATTTGTGGAGAGAGGTCTTCTTCCACATCATCTTTCTCTATAGACTCTGTAAACTGGTC
Organism: uncultured Eubacteriales bacterium; assembly: GCA_964640835.1. Classification (GTDB taxonomy): domain Bacteria; phylum Acidobacteriota; class Aminicenantia; order Aminicenantales; family Aminicenantaceae; genus WTAW01. The sequence goes on along the minus strand of CAZXJE010000191.1, from coordinate 4,740 downwards.
GGCCAAATACACATCCGCAATCTTTATTGCGATTCCATCGGGTTCGAACGAGCCAAGATTGGATAGAATCACCACAGAGAATTTTTGATTCGGGAACTGGATATAGTGCGCTTGATATCCTACAAATGATCCTGAATGGCTGATCGATTTGAGGCCCCTGTATTCGTTCACAACTAAGCCGAATGCGTAATCAATCTTTTTGCCATCGTTGAGTTGAGCCGTTGTAAGGACTAAATCTATCAGATCTTTGGTCTCATTTCCCAGTTTGTTGTTATAAAAATTTTGGTCCCATTTAAAAAAATCCTCGACAGTGGTGTAAATTCCGCCATCACCGATCATATCGAGCTGAGTCATGTGAATCTTAAAGCGGTCTCCTACTACGGGTATATACCCCGATGCTCTGTTCTTCACGATTTCATTGATATCGTCGTGAAAATGAGTACTTGTCATTCCGAGTGGGTCAAAGATATATCTCTTTGCAAATTCTCTTGGCTTCATACCGCTTGCGCGTCCAATTATTTCTGCCAGCAGAAAATAACCTGAATTCGAATAGGAATACCTATCTCCCGGCTTAAAATTGAGCTCTCTTTGACGAGCAAGCAAATCAATCACCTCCGGGGACGTGAAGAAATATCCTCCAGATCTCCCTGCCAGTGCCTGAAGAACTAAATAATCACGAATCCCGCTCGTGTGGTGAATCATATGGCGGATGGTCACTGGAGGAATATAGGCATGAATCTCGGGAAGGAATTTTCGGATATCGTCGTCCAATGACAGTTTTCCTTGCTCAGCGAGCAAAGCAATACACATGGCCGTAAACTGTTTTGATACCGAACCCACACGAAAGACAGTTTGTGGCGTGATGGGAATGTTGTACTCGAGATTGGCCACGCCGTAACCACGGGCGTATACGATTCTTCCATCCTGGAAAATTCCGAGAGCCGCACCCGGGAAATCCACTCTATCCCATCTCTCAAAGAGTGCATCGACCTTATCTGTCGCCTCAGTGTGGGTATACGCCTGGAAGGACAAAAGAGGTGAAACCACGAATGAGAGGAAAATTATCAGACAAAACAATAAAACAGGACTCAAGATTTTTTTTAATGCAAGACGCACTTTGACTCACCTCCTCATCGTATTACTAATGTTGCAGGTCGTCTTTGGGCACAAACCGACCCTAGCTTGACTTCACCAGTTCGAATCTTAGTTTCAGATGCTATTCTACGAAATAGCCCTCTCAAATTCCTCTAGAATGATAAGCGAATTCCCAATTGCACTCTTCGCGGGGGAATGATTCGAGCCGGCTGCATGAAACCTTCGGCAAGCCCTCTGGTTGTCAGAGTCTCTATCATCGTTGCTTCATTAAAGAGATTGAATATATCCGCGGCAATCCTCAACCTGAACCTCTCTTTGTATCTGAACGCCTTTTCGATTCTCAGGTCAAGCAGATTCCATGAATCAAGCCTGTAATTTGAACCTCTGGGTTCAGCAAGAACATCAACGGCTCCTTGATCTAAGAAATCTGTGATAGATATGGTTCTTGCGATTGGTTTCCCACTCGTGGCCATATAGCTGGCGCTAACGCTAAAATCGTAAGGGAAAAAGTAAGTCCCCTGCAATTTGAACATGTACTTTCTATCGCTTTGCAACAGCCCATTAAAGCCGGAATTATTGATCAGGTCATTCGGATCTCTCAAGCCTGAAAAGTTCCCTTGAGTCAGTTGGCCCGTCGAAGATACTCCGTAAGCTTTCGAGTAGACAAAAGATGAGCTCATCTGCCAGTTGTTTGACAATCGCTTGTTCAACGAGATGAAAAATCCCTGGTACTTTTGTTTGTAGTCCGGGTGGTTTATCAGGGTGAGAAAATCATCGCCTGGATCGGTGGTCTGATTCCAGACTTGTATGGTCTTTCCTGCAAACTCATCAAAATAGTCGACAGCTTCAAACTCGGCCGAAGTATTCCACCAGGATAGAAGATCTTTAGTGTATTTGTATAAATAGGTCACTTCGATGCTGAAATCTGTAAAGAGCTCGCGGCTTATGCCTACTGAAATCTGCTGACACAGGCTGGCCTTTACATCATCACCCACAGCTCTTCCCTCACGTGGGTCCCAAATCCAGGAGAGTTCATAGTCCTCTGTATCCCAATTGTACCAATAGGCACTGACGGGTGGGGAACTGGTAGAAAGCGAAAAAAACGTTGCCAGGTACATGCCTTCATAGTAATGTCCGTATGTGGCTCTCAAAATGGTCTTTTTATCAGACGTCAGTTGAAAAACCAAACCCACTCGAGGAGACCAGTTATTCCAAGCTAAAACATTCGAGAGGCCTTGAATAGTATTTCCAGTGGGATTTCTATTCGCATCGATTTCATCCACATCAAAGATGTCGCCGTTCTGGTGGTCAAACCGCAGTCCCAGATTGAGGGTTAACCTGTCACTTAAAGACCAGGAATCGTCCACAAATGCACCAATCTTACTAACAGAGAGTCCGTAATTATAGGGATCTTGAAAATACGCGTAATAGGGATAACCATCGTAATCATAATAGGCAACTCCCCCTGAATAGGAATAGGTACCAGCGTTATGGCCTCGGCTATATTGCACGCCGACTTTAAAGTCATGGTTTCCATGAATAAAGTCATCCGCATAATAACTGAGGGTGGCATTGGCTTGGATTCTTGAAGCGTCTCCTTTAGACCAGCCCCATATCCCGTCAGTAGAGTATTCAGTGGCTCCATCCCAATGGGTGGAGTCATCCAAATTGCCATCCATGGGAACCCATTCATCATGGGCAAACCAGCCACCTAATTTAAGCTCAAAAATGGCATCCGAACTAAAAATCAATGTCCACATCAGATTTGGCACAAGATACCACCCTGGTTCTTTGGCGCAAGCGTCATAGGGTTGAGCTGGTGTGATGACATCAGGCAGATCATACACTTCATGCTGATACGAAATCATCAGTCTATTGTTTTTGTTGAGCTGGATGGTGGACTTTAAAAACCCTCTTTTGTAGTCGGCCTTTGTAGGAAATTCAGTAGGAGTTCCCAGTTGAGAATAAGCGGATCGCTTCCATTGAATATTGCTATAGAGCCATATCGTGTCCTTCTTCAATGGCCCGGATAATTCTAAGCTGAAATCATTCTGATATCCGACATTGTAAGGGAATTCCACATCAGGCACATTATTGCCGACAAAACTCGAAGGAAGGATGTAAGTATTTAAATCTCCTCGGAATGTGTTGCTACCTGATTTCGTAACCACATTCACAACAGCTCCTTGAAAATTCCCGTACTCTGCTGGGGCACCGACACCTATGATTTCTCCCTCTTGATAAATATCGGGGTTGTTCCATACCCATGTTGTTCCGTTCCAATCAAAGGAAGTGTCTATTCCATCGACGAGGTAAGAATCTGAAAAATAAGCTGATCCCATCGACGAATGCCACTCTTCCCCTTGGGTTTCATTGGCGGAGACACCCGGAGCCCAGAGCATGATATCAATGTAAGTGAAACGGGTTTTGGGGACATTTTCCAGCAAATCAAGATTGTAGTTGGCCGTTGTCCCCGATTTCGTGACATCTATCACTGGCGATTCTCCAATAACAGTGATTGTTTCTTCGACTGTTGCTTGTTGCAGAACGGCATCCACAGTTACTGTCTTTCCCACAGAAACGATGATATCTTCTCTCTTGAGTGAATTAAATCCTCCCAATGAGATTGTCACTTCGTATGTTCCCGGGGGCAGTGCAGAAAAAATAAACACACCGGTTGCAGAGGTGATATCAGCTTTGACACCGCCAATAAGATCCGGGCTCTGAATTTCTACGGTGGCTCCTGGGAGGTTCTCACCGGAATCATCTCTCACAGTTCCCCGAATGGTTCCGGTCAGCCGCTGGGCCGAAGAAAAACTCACCATTAAGAGAAGAAAAACCAGGAATAACGGAATAGATTTGAAAAGAATCCTTCTAAGACTCATTTTGCCTCCTTCAAACTAACGATTAAAAAACTTGAGATGTTTATTTAATTTCCCCATACACATTTACACTTGTTCCGCAATGCGGAATTATATTTCGTCCCTTTGATTTATTATTTAAATAATCTGTCAGCATTGTAAAGATTTATTACACTCTTTTCAATATTATTTATCAGATCGCAATTTTTGTGCGTTAGATAAAATTCAATTGTGGATATTGCAATTTACATGCCAATGTTTCTGTTAAAATTAAGATGAATTCAAAGCAGAGTAGAGATTCCAAAACACGTGTGTATTTTTGGTGATCCTCGTTCAATAATTTGGAAAATTCAATTTATTGAAGTGGCAGGACAAAGTTGAGTGCTATGCCGACACATACACGGTTAATCTGCTGTGCCGCCTCCATCCACAACGAGTGTTGCCCCTGTCATGAATGTGGAGTCATCGGAAGCAAGAAAGAGGGCAGCATTGGCGATCTCTTCGGACGTTCCTATCCGGCCCATCGGGCGTTGGGCAATAGCTTGTTCATGATACTCTTCCCATGTCATTCCGCGCATCCTGGCATCCTCATCGAGCATCGGTGTTTCGACATCGCCAGGGCAGAGGCAGTTCACGCGGATGCCCTGTCTTCCATGATCAATGGCCATGGCCTTTGTCATGAGTACAACGCCTCCTTTAGACGCACAGTAAGAGACGCCTTCATTGCCGCCCACAATCCCCCATCCGGAACCGTTGTTGATGATTACGCCGTTCTTTTGGGCGA
>CAZXJE010000190.1:3845-6781 GCA_964640835.1 uncultured Eubacteriales bacterium | reverse complement strand
GGAATATACACAGAGGAGATGCCGATCGCTCCACGCCCCGTTTCGAGGCTGCGGATGACGACGCGGCATTTGTATGCACCCGGAGGAATTGTCATAACGGATGTATGTAAGAATTCATTTGCCGGAAGTTCAGAAGAATCGACATCTTCCCGGTTGAATCCCACGATCGTGTCCTCTTCATTAAACACAAGACTCACAATTTCTACTTTTTCACCGGAAATTTCTTGAATATCTTCAACAGATATTCTGGACAACAGCTTAAGATTGTCCTTCTTTTTTTCAAAATCGATCACGGATTCCACATAAAACCGGATCGGTTCCTCAAAGAACGACCTCTGATTCAGTGCCAAATCAATGAGATGGATTTGTTTTTCAACCTCTGAATATTCCGCGAAAGGCTTGGGATTGAAATACCCGTTCTGAGCACTCACCTTATACCCCTTTTTCTTAACATTCACTTTTATTTTGTGATACTTCCCATCCCATTGTTCGCCGATATAATAACCCAGAACATAGTAGGAGCTTGTGACATTCTGGATCTCCTCCATGGTCTCCTCATAATTATGAATACGGCCATAATACTTACCACCCGTGCTTTTCGAGATGTGCTTCATGGTACCGCCACCCAGCATTTGTTCATCCTGCATGATCGTCTCTCTCAGATCCTCTGTATCGAGTGTATAGAATTGGCTGTTGGATGAGGCAAATTCTTTAATCATGCTTTCAAACTTTATGCGTCTGGCAGTATCTCCGAGGTTATCTTCAATACTGACATTGAGACCTTTCCGATATGTACTGCTCACCCCAAATGGAGTGGGGATCCCATAAAGATAGGAGGTCGGAACTCCGGTGGAGAAAAGAAGGATGTGTTTGTGGCCGGGAATGTACCGAAGGGCCTTGGCTAGTTCAGTAAGCTTAGTCGTAAAGCTGGATACCTGTTTCTTAAATGCCCCTCTATCCATATTTGTTTCTTGTTCCCGCATCCTCTGAAATTGTGGATCTCCAGTGAATTTCGAGTCGTCCAAAGGCTGACTGTACTCACTGGCTTCTGGAGCGGATAGTTTTAACGTATTTCTCCAAAACTGTTCCTCGACATTATTAGCGTAGCCTAACACATTTTTCATACCGATTTTTTCGACAGCTTCTCTGACTTTTTGATGGTTTGTGGTTAAGAATTCATGAAGGCTCAGGCTGTTTAGGAGCGAGTAGGAGAGCAATCCGACTTCATCGGTGGGGTGGAGTTTAGTGTCGATGAAATGGAGAGCCGCTTCTCTTGATTTTTTAATCCCCTCTCTGTTGTTAAAAGCAAAATCGAAGAAAAGAAAGAATTTCCGGTTTATCGATTGAGCAGGTTGGATTTCTTCAGAGGGAGCAGATTTGGGCTTATATATTTGTTCCAAGGGTTCTTTTTCTTTTTCTATTTGAGGTAAAGAAAGTGTACACTTTTCAAATTCTGTGAGGTCCTTTCTCTTCCCATTATCAAAAAGCTCAAAATCCTCCAGTTGAAGGTCAATGGCCGGATTCCCATCCTTATCCGTGACATAAACCTGGATGAGTTTGAGAGTGACGGTGACTTCATGCTGCTCCTGCTCTTGAGACCCATTTCCCAGGCAAGGGATTGAAGTCAACATAATATTATTGATAAATAAGAAAATGAGGACAAAAAAAATGGAGAAGTTTAGTTTTTTCACTCTAACCTGCTAACGGCTCTTTATATTTATTCCACATGAATAGTATAAACCTCATCCAATAAAATGCAAATTCTATGACACTTGAGGGCGACAGAAGTCTTGCAAAGGACTCTCTTGAATCTAGGATTTTCATTTTGACTCAGTTTGTATTCCCTGATATTCTCACTGTGAAGAATTGGGGATATTTTGGTGCAGCCAACTGTCACAAGAATACGATTAAAGATTAGGGCAGAAGATCAAGGAGAATGAGTATATTGAGGAATAAAAGATACGATTACATAGTTGTGGGAACAGGACCGGGAGGGGGGACAGTTGCCAGAGAACTCGCTGATGGAAAACGGAGTGTGCTCATTGTTGAAATCGGTCCACATATGACGAAGACCGGATTCATGAAAGCCACACGTAAAGCATTTATAGGGAAAGATAAGGAAGCGTTACGGAGTGATGGCGATATATGGATAGGACGAGCACGCATCTTGGGTGGAAGCTCTTATGTGGCTATGGGGAACGCAGCCACTCCTCCGGATAAGATCCTCGATGAATGGGGCATCATCCTCTCTGAGGAATTGGAATCTGCCCGGAAAGACTTGCGTGTGACTCTCATGCCCGAAGAATTTATGGGAGAAGGAACCAAGAGGATAAACACAGCCGCCGCTTCTTTGGATTGGGAAATGAAACCTACGCCCAAGTGTGTGGATTTTGCGAAGTGTATAAAATGCGGCCTATGCATGTTCGGATGTCCAACAGGCGCCAAATGGACGAGCCTTGAGTTCATTGATGAAGCTTTGGCCAATGGCGCAGAGTTGCTTCTTGAAACTGAGGTTAAGAGGATTAACCAGAAGAATGGAAAAACCAATGGAATTACAGCAATACAAAAAGACCAGAAAATAGAGATTGAAGCAAAGAATGTCATTCTGTCTGCCGGTGCATTGGCTACGCCTTTAGTCTTGCAAAACACCGGCATCACAGAAGCGGGAAAAGGCCTGGCCAATGATATCTTCCAGACCACCTACGGCTACACAAAGGATGTCGGGATGCAAGGAGAGATCATCATGGCTACTCACCTTCAACAGATGTTCGAAGAACGAGAGCTTTTCCCTGCGCCGTATATGTATATTCCTTTCCTAATCCAGAGGGATCTCGACGGTAAATATCCCAAAAAGTTCAGCAAACTCCAGGAGGCGCAACTATTTTTAAGGTCCAAAAGCGTTGACGCAAAACATCTAATCGAGATGATGACCAAGA
>CAZXJE010000190.1:0-3835 GCA_964640835.1 uncultured Eubacteriales bacterium | reverse complement strand
AAAACTCACCGAAAAAGATCAAGCGAAGCTGGATGAGGCAAACGCGATCAACACTAAGATTTTAGTTGCCGCAGGAGCCAATCCGGAAACGATATTCCAGGGAGTTTTGGAGTCGGTGCACCCATGTTGTACGGCAGCTATCGGAGAGATCGTTAATGACCATCAAGAGACGGAGATCAAAGGTCTTTTCGTCAGCGATGCTAGTGTGTTTCCATCTCCTCTCGGAATGCCCCCCATTCTCACCATCGTGGCTCTATCAAAACGACTGGCAAATCACTTAAAGACTCGAGAATAATTCAGCCGGAGTTTGCACTTTTATAACTTGAGGTTATAAAAAACGACAAAAATCCTAGTTTTTATTACTAGCAGTTATCTTTCCACCTGCTTGCGGGCTTCGAGGACAAGGTTTATCATCTGACCTCTGCTCTTGACACCCAATTTTTGGTACAGGTTGTAAATGTTGTTTTTTACAGTGTTGTACGAAATAAAGAGTATATCTTCTATTTCTTTGTTGCTCTTGCCCTTCAGAATAAGATTCATAATTTCACGTTCTCTATTCGAAATTGAGTAATTCTGAAGTATAACATTTAAAAACTGCAGGTTTCCATCAGATGTAATTCAGGGGACAGCATACATAATTCAATCAGCCCTCAAATAAGTATGCTGTCCCCTGAATTATGAACTAAAGCTTTGACTTTTTCGTATGTAATGTTGAAACTTATGTTAAGGACATAAATCCTATCTCTATATAGGGGTACTGCGATGGTGAGAAACTATATTAAAACGGCATTAAGAAATCTCTTCAGACACAAGGGTTATTCGCTGATCAATATAACCGGCCTTGCTATCGGCATGGCCACTTGTCTGCTTATCCTGCTCTATGTGAACCACGAGCTGAGTTACGACAATTATAACGAAGATGCAGACCGGATCTATCGCATTGGCTTTTCTGCACTTTGGGGAGGCAGGGATATCGACACTTGTGTTGCCCCTGCGCCCATGGCCAAAACCATCATCGACACCTACCCCGAGATCGAGGATGGAGTACGGTTTCGCAATCAGGGAAGTTTCATCGTACAGTATGGAGATAACAGCTTCAAGGAGAACCGGATCATATTCGTAGACAATTCGTTTTTCAGCATCTTTACAGTCCCATTAATCTCAGGAGATCCCAAATCAGTTCTAGTTGAACCAAATACCTTAGTTTTAAATAGAAAGACAGCTGAAAAATATTTCAGGGACGAGGACCCGATCGGCAAAACCCTCAAATTGGATAACAGAACAGACTACAAGGTCACTGGCGTTTTCGAGGAGATCCCAACCAATTCCCACTTCCATTATGACATCCTCCTCTCAATGGAGACTCTTAAGGATAGTAAAAACCAGTTTTGGCTCAATATGAATTATGCAACCTACATCCGTATTCATAAAGAGGCAGATTACAAAGCTCTAGAGGTCAAGTTTGAAGATCTGATCGAAAAATATATCGGCCCTCAAATGTCGGCTTTTATAGGCACATCTGCGGAAGAACTTGCTGAAAAGGGCGAATTGAGGGCTGAGTTCTTTCTGCAGCCGTTAAGAAAAATCCATCTGCATTCAGACCTTGTGGGAGAGCTGGCGCCGACAAGCGATGCAAAATACGTGTATATTTTTTCGGCAATTGCTGTGTTTATCATTTTAATCGCCTGTATCAATTTTATGAACCTGTCCACGGCAAGGTCAGCAGGACGGGCCAAGGAAGTCGGAATCCGCAAGGTATTGGGTTCATTCCGCAAACAATTGATTGGACAGTTTTTAACAGAATCTATGGTTTTAAGCATCCTATCGATGGCCATAGCTCTTCTCTTGGTCAGACTTTTTTTATCCCCTTTTAATGCTCTCTCCGGAAAGTCGCTTGTGATGGGGGATTTGAACCAAGGCTTGATGCTCGCTGTAATCCTGTTAGTCGCCATCATCACTGGCTTTTTAGCAGGAAGTTATCCCGCATTCTTCATCTCCGCCTTCAGACCAGCCAATACACTGAAAGGGCGTATGCGTACAGGCGTAAAAACAGGATTAATGAGAAGCGGACTCGTAGTTTTCCAGTTCACTGCTTCGGTGATTTTGATCATCGGAACTTTCATTGTCTACAACCAACTCCACTACATTCAGAACAAGAAGCTGGGATACGACAAGGAACAGGTTCTTATTCTCAACGACACATATCTGCTGGGCAAGCAAGCAGAAAGCTTCAAAAACGAGATGCTTGGCTATCCCGAGATCGTCAACGCCACAATAACCAATTACCTTCCTGTAGCGCCATCAAACAGAAACCTATCAGCCGTTTTTCCAGATGGAGAAAGAGACAGCAAAAGAGCTTCGTCGATACAGAATTGGCTTGTCGATTTCGACTATATCGAAACAATGGGGATGAATATTGTCGAGGGGAGAGACTTTTCTAGAGAATATTCTACGGATACGGATGCAGTAATCATCAATCAAGCTGCAGCCGAACAATTCAGTTGGGATAAGCCGCTGGAGCATAAAGTAGGCCGATTGGTCAGCATGCAGGGGGATTTCAAGCTGTATCAGGTTATCGGTGTGGTTGAGGATTTCCATTATGAAACGCTAAGAGCAAATATCGGTCCTGTCGTGATGTTTCTAGGCAACAACACATCGCGGATCTCTTTCCGCATCAATACGGATAATATTTCGAGTATGATCGGATTATTAGAGAAAAAATGGAAAGAATTCCTACCGAATCAACCGATCGACTATGCATTCATGGACGAGCGGTTTGAGAATATGTATAGGGCTGAGCAGAGGATCGGAAAGATTTTTGGTGTCTTTACTATACTGGCCGTGTTTATCGGTTGTTTAGGATTATTCGGGCTTGCAGCTTTCACAGCAGAACAAAGAACTAAGGAGATCGGGATTCGGAAAGTTCTGGGGGCAACGGCTCCAGGAATTATCAGGCTGCTGATGAAAGAATTTGTGATCCTGATCGCGGTCGCCAATGTGATCGCCTGGCCTATGGCATACTTTGTGATGACCGGGTGGCTGAAGGATTTTGCCTACAGAATCTCCATCGAGGTGTGGATCTTTATTGTGGCGGGGACGCTAACCCTGCTTATCGCTATGCTCACCGTAGTCTTTCAAGCTACAAAAGCAGCTCTCATGGATCCTGTGGATTCACTGAGGTACGAGTAACTGCCTGGATTCCAATGGAATGTAGGGTCCATTCCCCAAATGGACCGTGCTGATTTAGTCTGTTCCCCGAACAGACCGCGCCTCATGTAGGGACCGTTTCCCAAACGGTCCGCTCGGGGAGCTGACCCTACATTATCTTGGACCGTTTGGGAAACGGTCTCTACATTCCATTGGATTGTTTAGACGTATTATTCGATTTTTTTGGCTTCGGAAGTTTGGCCTCGTTGTGTGAGGAGTAAGCCCGTGACGAATCCGGCCGTATCCTTCAAGAACTGGATCTGAATGTAGGGATCCACAGAGAAAAATGTGCTCTGGCTTTCGACAAAAAACTTCGTTGGTGCCTGTCCGGTAGGTTGGATCACCAAATAGTAATCCTCATGGGTTACATTCAGGATGTAATCTGGTCTCACTTCATATGTCCCGACAAATTGGGCATAAACAGACGGATCGAGCCGATAATATGTTTTGATCTCAGGAATAAAATGTGGCCATTTGTAGGCGTCAGAGATACTCCGAAGGATCTCATCGATAAGATATGCCCCGTTATCGGAGTTGGCCATGATGACCACTCCTTGACCGCGGGAGGGATAGGCCACCATACAGCACTCGTATCCTTCAGTGCTACCCCTCTGAAAAAAGTAAAGGT
>CAZXJE010000189.1:0-6784 GCA_964640835.1 uncultured Eubacteriales bacterium | reverse complement strand
TCCTTCCTCATCGAGTACTTTGCCTTCGATGGCTCCAGTTGATCCACTTTGACTGGAGGCCAAACCAGCAAGAAAGAAAATTAGGGGCACCAGTAAAAGAAAAACGTAGAGTTTTCTCATAATCAAACCTCCTTCATTCTGAAATTCATGGAATTTTCTAATTAGTTCCTAAAGAACCTAAGATTTTTTTGTCTTTGCAGTACTTCGTGCTTCACCTCCTTAAGCGCGGAGGAGTTGTGCGAAATCCTACTCTCTACCGTAAGTAAATAAGAAATGCAATGGCCAGGACTCCAAAAAAATTAGAGTTTGGAGATTCCCTTCAAAGTGTTCGACAAAAAATGGTTTAAGTTTTCGCATACCCCCGAATATTCTCCATTTTCTTTATACAAACTTTGAGGCACTAAGTCAACCGAATTTATCCGGGCTTAATATTGGAAAATCCCTCTCCACCGTAAACGGATGGAAAAAGTTAACAGCGCACTAAGGAGAGTCTGCGATTCAGGCTCTGAGCATTAAAAATTTTCCGAGTTCATACCGAGAGCATCTCTGAAATGGATTCTGCATAAAAGGAGTTTATGTTATAATAATTAAACATTTGTGTGATTGTTTTCTTTTATTGAATGAAACTGCATACTGAAATTTCATCAACAAAGGAAGAGAGTGTGAACACAGAGAAAAAGATTGAGAGGATCTGGATTGTTGGCTTTTTATGCGCCTTCATCTTATCAGGCCTCATTTTTAGCCAGCCGTTGGAAGAAGAAGATGCCCAGCTCGACGGAAAAATTCTGGATGTGAAGAAAATGCCCCTTGCACAGGCGGAGATCCAGCTCAACCATCAAGCCACAAATCGGATTTTTCATTCAAAGTCCAACAAAAAAGGAGAATTCGCTTTCCGGATGTTGCTCGCCGGAAAGTATGTCTTGACGGTTACAAAAGAGGGATACAAGAGCTACAGCATGAACGTGGAGCTTCAGCCCGGCTCCGGGCAGGAATTCGAGATCACCCTGGCTGACGAACTCAGCTCTGACGAAAAAAATCAGCGGGAAGCCTTTTCTTCCTTCCAAAAGGGTATTGAGCTGGCAAAGGAAAACAGAACAGATGAGGCTGTCAAGGCCTTCAGGAAAGCCACGGAGGCTAAGACGGATTTTGCTGAGGCTTACATCAACCTGGGAATCCTACTCTTTCAGCAAGCCATGGACGAAGAGGCCGAAAGAGTTCTTGTCAGAGCGTTAGAGCTGAATCCCGAGGAACCTAAAACGAAAGAGTTCCTTGGGAAAATCAATTTCGCAAAAGCCAAAGCCCTGCTTCAAAATGATAGAATCAACGAGGCCCTGGAAAAATTGAAAGCATCCTATTCCTACAATCCGGATTACTCCTACACGAGCTATCTGCTGGGTTATGCATACCATAAAAAAGAGAACAGAGAGGAATCCATCAAATATTTTGAGGCCTTCCTCCAAATGGAACCCAATGCTCCTCAAGCTTCCCAAGTTAGAGAGATCTTGGAGAGCCTGAAGAAGTAATCCTGTAATTGACAATGGCATCCAAGCGCTCGAAGAAGAAAAAGCGAAATATTAAGAACGATTCTACCAAAAAATCGGCTTCCCAGCCTGTCAAGACTCAACAAATCCAGAGAGAAAGCGAAGGATCAAAGCTGGCTTTTCGCCGAAAGGTTACATTCTCTCTCGTGGTCTTCGTTGGGATAGCAGCTCTCGCCGTTCTTTTTTATCTCACCCTGGCCAAAGGTTTGTTTTATGGCAAAAAAGAAATATCGTCTGAGATCAGAAAAATGATAGCTCCTCTGAAGCCTTCGGATCTTAATGTCCTCTTTTTTACTTTGGATACAACTCGGGCAGATCATATCGGATGCTACGGCTATCCGAAGATCAGCACGCCAAATATTGACTTTCTGGCAGATGAAGGAATTCTGTTTCAAAATGCAACGGCGCAAGCTCCGCTAACTCTGCCCTCTCATTCATCGATTTTTACAGGGAGCTATCCTCTTTTTCATGGCGTCAGGGATAACGGTGGCTTCTATCTCGAAGAAGACAAGGTGACTCTGGCCGAAATCCTTCAGAAGGAAGGATGGACGACTGGGGCTTTTATCGGAGCTTTTGTGCTCGATTCCCGTTGGGGTGTCAATCAAGGCTTTGATCACTATTACGACAATTTCGATTTTGCCAAATACAAGAAGATCTCCCTTGCTTCTGTCCAGAGAGAGGGCGGAGAAGTCATCAAAGCTTTTTTTGAGTGGTTCGAAGGGAATTCCCAGAAGCGATTTTTCAGCTGGATACACTTCTATGATCCTCATTCGCCTTATGAGCCGCCCGAGCCTTACAAAAGTCAGTATGAAAAACAGCCATGGGGCCTCTACGATGGAGAGATCGCATATGTTGATTTTTTGATCGGGAAGGTCCTGGAGAACCTCAGAGAAAGAGATCTTTTAGAAAAAACCGTGATCATCATCGTCGGCGATCATGGAGAAAGCCTGGGAGAGCACCATGAGAACACCCATGGATTCTTCATCTATGATGCTTCCGTCTCTGTTCCCTTGATTATCCGTATTCCTTCTGCGCACCTCCAAGGGAAGACCATTGCGACCCAAGTGCAAAACGTTGATATCATGCCCACCCTGTGTGAACTTCTGGATCTTCAAGTTCCTGAGACCGTTCATGGACAAAGTCTTCTCCCTCTGATCATGGGCCGGAAGCTGAAGAAGGAACCACCAGCCTACAGTGAGACTTATTATCCTCGTTATCACTACGGCTGGAGCGAACTCAAGAGCCTAAGAACTACAAAATACAAATACATTCTGGCGCCCCGACCTGAACTCTACGATCTGGATCTGGATCCCCGTGAACAGAACAATATCTTCAACAAGAACAGATCTCTGGGCAACGAGTTTGCTCAACAGCTAAAAACGATTGAAGAGAAGATGTCCCAGAAAGGCATAGAGGACAAAGGTCCTCAACAATTGGATGACGACACAAGGGAAAAATTGATGGCATTGGGTTACATCGGCGGTTTCACTTCTGATGCAAAGCTGAGTAGTACAGAAAATCTTGCGGACCCGAAGGACAAGATCATCCTCTATAACAAGATCAAAATAGCCGAAGGAGCTTCATCGAACCGAGAATACGATAAGGCGTTAGCGAAGCTGGATGAGGTGATAAAAGAAGATCCGCGAATCATAGAAGCACGACAAGTGCGTGCCAATGTCTACATGAAGCTCGAGCGTGCCGAGGAGGCGATCGAAGAATGCAAAGAGGCCTTGAAGATCGATTCAGAATACAACGCTGCCATTTTTACTCTTGCCCAGGCTTACAAAAAGCTCAAAAAATACGAAGAGGCCATAGCCGGATTTAACAGGAGTATCCAGATCGATCCGAGAGATCCAAAACCTCATGTCAATTTGGGGTCAGTTTATATAGACATCAAAGACTACGAAAGTGCCATTTCTCATCTCCAACAAGCCATTGCCATCGATCCGGAACACAGCTCGATGGCGCACAACCTCTTGGGCGCAGCCTACTTGAAGAAAAAGATGCTGGTGCCGGCCGAGAAAGAACTCCACACGGCTTTGGAGATGAGACCGCGCATTCCCGATGCGCATTATAATCTGGGGCTCCTCCATGAAGAAAAAGGTGATAGAGAGAGCGCAATCAAGGAATACAAAAAGGAGATCGAAATCCATCCCCATGCCCACCCCGCTCACTTCAACCTTGCTCTCCTCTACGGAAAAATGGGAATGCTTCGGGAACAGGTCCATAAACTCCAAGATGCGATCGATTCGAACAAGAAATATGCCCGGGCTTATCTCTTTCTGGCAAAAGCTTATCTCGATCTGAATGAAAATTACGAAGAAGCGATCGATCTCGCCAAAAAAGGACTCGAGCTCGATCCCGAAGCCGAATCAGCTCCCCTGGGTCATTATACCCTGGCTGACATCTACAGCCGACTTGGAAGGCAGGAAGACTACAACTCAGAACTCCAAAAAGGAAAAGCGCTCGAACAGAAAATCAAGGGTTCAAAAACTGACTGACCGGATCCTAAAACTCCCTGTTAAGGCTTTTCAGAATTTCTCTGGCTAAAGAAGCTTTCTCATTTTCCGGATCCTTGCTTATGAACATCTCAAGCAACTCTTTTGCTCTTGCTATCTCATCAGCGCTTATGTAAAGAATGCCAAGCTGATAGTAGACATCAACATAATCTGGATCCTGAGAAAGCAATTTTTCGAAAACGACCCTGGCCTCTTCGCTCTTCCCAAGATTTATGAGACAACCGGCATAGTTATAATGCGTTGTTGAGTCCTGGTCGTTGGAATCTATGGCTTTCCTGTAGAACTGGGCTGCTATCTCGAAATTTCCTTTTTTTGCCCAAAGGATGCCCGACCGAGTGTAAGGCAGGATAAAATCGGTCTTGAGCTCTGTTGCTTTCCGATAATCTTCTAGAGCTTCCTCGCTGTATCCCGATCTTTCATAAGCAAGACCTCTATAAAAATACGGCACAGGATTGAGCGGCGCCTGCTCGATGATTTTACTTAATTTCGTGATGGCCTCCGCATACTTCCCTGCCGAAATCAATTCCATACCGCTGGCTGCTGGCTCTGCTGAGGCAGGTTCATCAAGGCTTGGGTTCTCAGCGGATTCAATCTTAAATTCCAAACGGAGGGTCTTCGCGAGAAAAACCCGAGTCGAACCTCCCTGAGGGATGTAGCCCTCCTTTTCTAGGAGTATTTTGTATTTGCCGGGGATGAGGCCACCTTTGTAGAAATGGCCTCTCTTATCGGTTTTCAGTTCAAAGGCCAATTGGGTTTTTTCTGAAATCAGACTGATTTTAACACCTTCAAGGAGCTGAACCGTTTTCAAATCCTTGACAAAGCCATCTACAGCCCCTGTCGTGTCAGCTTGAAGGCCGGGCAAAGCAAAAAACTAGAATAAGGAGAATTGCAAAAGAAAGTATCTTCTTGATCGTATTCATGGAGAACTCCTTTTCTCGTTCTTTTAAGGATTCTTTATGGTTGACTCCTCTTCCAGCTTCTTTGCTCTATCCCAATACACTTTGGCTTTACTTCTTTCTCCCATCGAATGGTAAATGGCTCCCAGAATTTTGTTGACATCGGCTGTATCTCCGTATTTCCGGATCTCTTCAAAGTAGATGGCAGCTCTGTCGAGTTTCTTTATTTCGAGCGATGCATTACCGAGCAGAAGCAGGACAGGATAGTTTTTTTCTATCGTGTCTCTTTCGAGAAGTTCGACCACTCTCGCATAATCCTTCGCGAGATAATAGGCGCGTGCTATCACAGGCAGCGTCGAATTATTCCATAGGTTTTCAGGAAGTTGTTGAAAAGACTCAAGGGCCTTCCCTGCTTGGCCGCTGTTCAGATATTCCTGGCCGATGATGAAAGGCAGGCTTTCTTGATAGGAGAGGGGCTCGACTCTCTCGAATTCGAGAGGCTTTGCCACTTCAAAAGACAACACGGAAAAACTCCAACGAAAGACCTCAGCGCCGTTTCTTTTCACAATAAGATCATAGATGCCAGGTTTAAAGCCTTCGAGCAGCTGCCGGAAAATCACTAAGCCTCCCTCTCTAGAGACGTTCTGAACTTTCTTCATCGGGCCTTCCCCGTTTTTTTTCATGAGAAAGATTTCAGGAGACTCATCAGAAAGGATCAGCCCTTCTATGGAATCTTTAAAGGAAAAGAGTGAACGAGGGTCTAGAAGGACTTTATAAGGATCAAGGCTAAACGGTATTATTGAGTCAGGTTTTGTTTCTTTGACTTCGTAACCTACAACAATCGGCAGCGCCTGATCGTTCACAACGACTTTCTGTTCATGCACGAAAAACTCTTCGCTGGTTTTGTTCAAGCAGGTCAAACTGACCTGGAATTCTCCTTCGATAACAGGAGCAAAGTCATTGAATATGAACTTTCTCTCGAGCATGGCCTTTTTCTTGGCCTCATCAAGTCTGAAGCGGATCTCATTTTCTCTCTGGTAAACTGTTTTCCAATTCTTGTCTTCAATCCGTAAATGAAAAACAAGCCAGGCTGTTTCATGACCATCATCGGTCTTAGAAGTCTGGATTCTATCCGGCATGAGCGCGTAGTTTATAAATTTGACTCCTTGACGTTCTGTCAGAAAAATCATTGCCTTCCCTAGTATCTGCTTTGTTGAATAGCTGACATCGACAGTGCCAGCGGGATAGCCGAAATTCTTAAGATAGTGTTTCTCCACTTCTTTCTCAGAGAGGGTGTGGATTTGTCCGATCACACGCACCGAGGAATTGATTTCGCCCGCGAATGCAACATTGGCTTCCTCGGGGATGACAGAAAGAGTCGCCCTTGCTAATTGCGGAAAACTCGATCGGATAATTTTGTAAGCTCTGATATTGGAGATTCTGCCTCGATCATAGCGTGTCGAGAGGATGTCAAGACTCGAGTGAGGTCCTGGGTAATAGAGTTTATAATCACCGCTGTTGTCACGTTTGTAGAAAAGCAGATACATCAAAGGTGGCAGTCCGGAGCGGCCCTCAGCTCGATAGATCCACAGTTCGCAATCGACAACCTTTTCAGATCCGGCAAAATTCTTTACTTCAGCGGGTTTACCCATGATGAGATAGATACGCCCCTGATCAGAATGAGCTCCCCCCAAGCGAGTGTCTGCATAACGCCTACGCTGGTAATATTCGACCATAAACTCGTTTTCGGATGTCCCTGGAGTGTTATCCCGGACCTGCCAGAAGAGATTCTGAAATCTCTTTCTGTCCTCCTCTGTCTGAAGATTCT
>CAZXJE010000188.1:0-6804 GCA_964640835.1 uncultured Eubacteriales bacterium | reverse complement strand
TCGAACACCCTGTGTTGCTTAAGCGGACAATATTAAGACAGCATTTATCCAGTTAAATCCCAATTCCTCTATAGTGTTCAGTTGGCACTTTTTTTGCATACATAGTAGCCTTAGGTATATAGCAACACGAGGTAAAAAATGATTTCAAAAGCACTGATCGCCGCTTCAACAAAACCCATGATTCTTTCGATTCTCTTGAATGGTGAGAATTATGGATATCAGATCATCCAGAGTGTTAAAGGGATTTCTGGAGGTCAGCTTGAGTGGTCGGATGGTATGCTCTATCCTGTGCTCCACAGGTTGGAGAAGGATCGCTTCATCCGGTCGCAGTGGACCATAAGTGAAGAGGGGAGACGCAGGAAATACTACAGCATCACCGATCATGGCCGCAAAGAGCTCGAAGCCGACATGGCACAGTGGAATAGCGTACACGATGCCCTCTCCAGACTCTGGAAACCTCAAACCGCTTTCGAATGAATAACCAACTTGAGCTATTCCAAATGTCGAGCTGTTGGTCTGAGTGTTTTGAGCTATCTATCATTAAAAATATAATTTTGTTTTGATTGGGAGAGAAGCATGTTTGAAATAGAGAGAGCGATAAAAAGGTGGCGAAAAGATTTTTATGCAAATGAAGCCTTTGAGGATGGACATATTGAGGAGTTAGAGTCCCATTTGAGGGATGAGATAGAAAAGCTTATCGATTCTGGAGCTGATCACAAAGAGGCTTTTGAAAAGGCGGTGCTTACGATCGGCGTTCACGAGAGCATGGGGGCCGAGTTTTATAAAACACACACAGAGCGACTTAGCGGACGTCCGCCATGGCAAGCGCCACGCTTCATGCCAGCTCTTATCTGGAATTATCTTAAAGTCACACTGCGCAAGATGAGACAGAAAAAAGCCTATTCAGTTATCAACATTGTTGGCCTGGCCACAGGAATTGCATGTTGCCTGTTTATAATTCTGTACGTGCTTTTTGAATTGAGTTTTGACAATTTCCACAAGGACGCTGACAGGATCTACATCGTGGGGCAGGATCGAAGGTCAGAGGCAGGACGTGAGCTGGTAGGGGGGAATTTTCCTCTCTTAGCGCCCACATTGAAAGAGCGATATTCCCAAGTGGAGGCGGCAGGCCGCCTCAACCAAGGCTGGATTAGCCAGGTCAAATACAAAGACAAAGTCTTCAAAGAGGAAGCCCTTTGGGACGCGGATCCGGGAATCTTTGATGTGTTAACTATTCCCTTCATCCAGGGTAATCCCAATACTGCATTGGAAAGGCCAAACACCGCTGTAGTGACTGAATTATTGGCAAACAAGTATTTCGGAGATGCAGACCCACTTGGAAAAACCATCACGATCGGGGATAAAGAGTATGAAGTTACGGGCATTGTCCAGGATCCGCTTCCAAACACGGATTTAGCATATAAGATCATCAAGTCATGGAAGACAATCGAGATGGAGGAAGAGGACCACTGGCGGACATGGCATCCAGGGATGGCAGGCACAGCGTGTCTTGTAAAATTAAGTGTAGGTGCTGATGTCAAAAATTTTGAAGAGCAGATTCAAAAGATCCCGCATGAATTCTGTGGTGAAGAGTTGGATAAAAGAGGTTTAGATTACAAATTCTTCCTTCTAGCACTCAAAAAGCGCCATCGTGTGATTCTCAGTGGAGACCAGATCAAGCCATCACCTAGCCTCCTCTATGTATACATCTTTTCAGCTGTGGGATTGCTCATCCTGCTGATCGCCTGCATGAATTACATGAATCTTGCGACTGCCCGTTCAGCCAATCGTGCGACTGAGGTGGGGATGCGCAAGGTTGTCGGGGCACACAGACGTCAGATCGTCCGTCAGTTTCTGGGAGAATCCCTGCTCATTGTTTCGATCTCTCTCGTTATCGCAATAACATTGGTGCAGATATTTCTTCCTCAGTTTAATACGCTTGCGCTGACTCAGTTTACGACTCAGAGTCTGTCCCAACCCGGAATCGTTATCGGAGTGATTCTATTATTGCTTTTTGTGAGTCTTGGTGCGGGGAGTTATCCCGCCTTTTTTCTCTCTGCGTTCAAGCCGATCTCTGTTCTCAGAGGAACGCTTAAATCCGGCTCAAAGGGAGCCATTATGAGAAAGGTCCTGGTTGTGGGGCAGTTCGTGATCTCTATCGCTTTGATCATTTGCACTCTCATCATATACAGACAGATTTTGTATATGAAAAGTCAGCCATTGGGTTTTGATAAAGAACAGAAATTGGTGATCACGCTCCGAAATTGGGAGATGATCACAGACAAGTATGAGATCGTGAAAAATGAATTCCTCCGGCACCCGGCTGTACTGAATGCTACAGCTTCATCCGGAGTTCCCGGCAGCATGATCAACCGAACCTGGATTTTTCCCTTCGGAGAACAGGATAGTAATGGACAGGCTTTTCGGAGTCTGCGGTGTGATCATGATTTTGCCGAAGTCTATGGGCTCGCGTTCGTGACGGGGCGCCCCTTCAATAAGAAGATTCAGTCGGACACTTACGAGGCCTTTATCCTCAATGAATCCGGCGTGAAAGCCTTTGGCTGGAACTCTCCTGAGGAAGCTCTGGGAAAAGAGCTCTGGGAGGAACGCTATCCCGTAATCGGTGTGGTCAAAGACTATCATCGGTGGGGATTACAGAGGGAAATTGAGCCCATGATTATGCGGGTTGTGCCAGACCTCTTTCGCTCTATAACGTTAACCGTCAAAACAGCCGACATGCAGACTGCCCTAGCGTTTCTCGAAAAAAAATACACAGAACTTTTTCCTGGTGACCTTTTCGAGTATTTTTTCGTGGATACTAACTTCGATATCCAATATCGATCGGAAGAACGTCTCAGCCAAATATTCAAAATTTTTGCCATTTTAGGGATATTTATTGCGTGTCTGGGACTTTTCGGATTGGCATCATTCATAGCCGAGCAGCGTACAAAAGAAATCGGTATTCGGAGAGTATTGGGTGCAACTGTTTCCCAAGTAATCGTGCTCCTTTCCAAAGAGTTTACAAAATGGGTGCTGATTGCCAATTTAATCGCGTGGCCATTGGCTTATTTTGTGGCACGGAATTGGCTTCAGAATTTTGCCTACAGGATGTCTGTTGGAGCGGAAATTTTTATCCTCGCAGCAACCTTGGCGCTTATCATTGCTCTTTGTACGGTCGGATACCAGGCTATTAAAGCTGCAATCGCCAATCCTGTGGATTCTCTTCGCTACGAATAAAGCTTCCTGTTTGTATTTCGATCTTAAACATTTTATTCCTTAAGCATTGCTCAAAAATTATATCTGATTTATATATATGACATATTACTCGTGGAGAATGGATATGGAAAAAATCAATCTTGCTCAAAAATTCAGTCTGATCAAAGAACACTGGAGTCCGAAGATCATTGGCGAGGTCAATGATGTCTATATTAAATTGGTCAAATTCAAAGGGGATTTCATCTGGCATTTTCATGAGGAAGAGGATGAGCTTTTTTTCGTGGTCAAAGGGACAATGGAGATGAAGTTAAGAGATAGAGATATCGAACTTAAAGAAGGCGAGTTTATTGTCATTCCAAAAGGCGTAGAACACATGCCTGTATCAGATGAGGATGTGCATTTGATGCTGGTTGAGCCCAAGTCTACAGAAAACACGGGAAACATCCAGAACGAAAGAACTGTCAAAGAGCCCGAACGCATCTAGCTTACCTTGGCCTTTTTTGGACTAGTTTCCTTGACGGCACATCAGTGCACAAAAGAAATCGGGATTCGTAAAGTATTGGGTGCTTCGGTTACGAAGATAGCTGGCTATGGATACCTTTGGTGGATCCTATCGCCAGACCCAGAAGGCGCAGGGAAAGAATTCATCTATGCCGCAATGGGATTTCGTGCTCAGTATATATTTGTCGTTCCTGAGCATGACATGATTGTTGTGGTCACAGGGGGTACGCGAAGCGGTGTGGATCAAGAAAAACCCATAGAGTTCCTTTATTCCCATATCTTGCCTTCAGTTCAACGCTGACTTTTTTATTGGAATATCTTAGTGCGGGATATGAGGATATAGACTGCATTCTTTGTGAACCATCAGTCTTTGTGAACCTGATGGTGATTGCGAACGAGATTTGATATCTGGACGCGATTTTTAACTCCTAATTTTTGGTAGATGTTATAGATGTGGTTTTTAACGGTATGGGGGGAAATGTAGAGTTTTTTCTCGATATCGGCGCTACTCATTCCATCGAGCATGAGATGAATGATCTCCTGTTCTCGTTTTGATATCTTGTGAACAACGAAAAAATCTTTAAAATCGGAATTTTGAGATGTTGAACGTTGGTCCTCGACTGGATATTTCTTTAAATATAAGATCAGGTATATCAACGGCGGGAGGTTCACCGCGAAAAAAGAAAAAACCATGATAAGAGCTGTGTAGGGCACAAAATAGGGGAGAACCAAACGGGAGGTCAAAAGAGAAGCCATTCCAAAACAGAAGAGATAGATTATGCTAAAACTTTTGGCGACTCTCTTTTGTTGGGCATCCGATAAAAGCTTTGTTTTGTAAAGGATATAAAATGGTGTAAGAAAAAAACTGATGATGCCCAAAATATTGATAGCTTGGAAAAAAACGAAGAGAGTATTTTCTTCGCGCGTATAGAAGTAGTTTCTTCCCAATAGCACCAGAACAAGAAAGAGAATCCCCCAAGAAATAAAATACAGTCTGTTGAATAGAGTAGAAATTTTTGTGCCAGTCAGATCGTTTGCGAACGCGAAAAACAAATAGATGGATAGTATGACAAAAGGAAAAGCCAGAAATGCAAATAGATATCTCACTAATAAAAGAGTCTCTGCGGGAGAGTCCATCAGCAAACTCACTCCCAAATACCGTCCGATATGATTTAATAAACCCATAACATTAAAGGCAATGAGAAAATAAAGATAAGATGAGAGGTAGCTTAAACGATATGTTCTGTTCAGCCTGTATGCCAAATAGACTGTCAGAAAACCGATAAATAGAGCAATGATGTAGAAGATGACAGAAAAATTACTCATTATCTCTGTTAGAGTTATTCATAAAACTCGTGAATAACTCTAACTCCTATTAAATATTACGCATATTTTAGTGCAGGGTTGGCACCAGTCACGTTTTATTATCAAAAAGTCCTAAGTTTGAGATATCTGCAATATATGTGCCAGCTGTCCGGAGAGAGAGTGTTATGTAGATAAGACAATCCATTCTCCTAATAATGGGAAACACTGTTCGAATTCGGGCAGGGATTGTGTTGGAAACGTACACTGTTTTTTGGTCTATATTTGAATAATCCCGAGAGAGATCCAGATGGCACAATTTTTGCTCATATACAGTCTAAAGATGGAGTAAAAACATGTTTCTGTGTAAGAAATTCGTTATTCTTCTGATCGTGGTTTTCATCGTTCTGATGATGTTCTTTGCTCCCATTTGAATCGTGAGCAAAGAGGAGGGTAATTTAAGCGGTGTAACTCCCTGATTAAATGGTGTGAGGTATAAACATATACATATGTGTAAACGCATAAGATTGGGGGGAAGGAGATGATTATCAGCAATAAATTAATCGTCTTAGTCATCATTCTCCTAGTCCTCTTCTTTGTTTTTCTTACTCCCGTTTTCGCTCAAGAAAGCGGAGAGAAAGCCAAGGTTGTTCAATTATCCAGTCATATCTACAGAGTTACCTTTCCATACCAGCTGCAGACAAATATCGGAGTATCTGTGGGGAATGACGGGATTCTTTTAGTCGATACCGGTTTTAAAGAAACAGCGATGGAATTGAAAGCCACTGTCGAGGATCTTTGCAAGGGAAATATTCAATACGTTATCAACACGCATCTTCATGGAGATCATGTGGGAGGCAATGTCGTATGCGCCAAAAGTGCTACACTGATCGATGGACATAATTTGGACCAATGTATGTCCTATGGCGTGATATTCCCAGGAAATGGTGGACTTGAAGGAGAAACAGGATATGGTTTTGACACATTCTACTCTCTGAACTTTAACGGGGAAACAATTCAGATCATCCCATATCCAGGCGTGCATTCCGATACGGATCTGATCGTTTATTTTTCTTCCTCGGGTGTCGCTCACATGGGCGATCTTCTCCTTACACAATCGTTTCCCGCGGTTGGTTCAAAAGTGAAGGAATACCTGAAATTTTTAAATAGGGTCATCGATGTGTTCCCCAAAGAAACAAAATTTATAGGAGGCCATGGACGCGACTTCACGTTGGACGAGGTGAAACAATACAGGCAAATGCTTCTGGCGACCATAAAGATAGTTAGAGCGGAAATGGAAGAAGGGAAAACCATAGAAGACTTGAATAAATCCAATGTGCTCGAGGAGTGGGAATCCTGGGGAGAATTCCTGTCCTTCCTGAATACAGATTACTGGATTGAATCCATTTACAATAGCTGTCACACCTCATGATTCCTGTTGCATGGTGGCCGACAGTGTCCAACAGCAAGAATCCCACAAACAAGTTTTAAAACACATCTGCTGGATTTCCGCGGAGCTCGTATTGTCATGGCATAGGAATTGCATATTGATCGTCAAAACAGGAATTGGCTCAGAGATACTCAAACAGAACATTTATATATGACATGCAGATGCAAGTTATTTTACAACCGAAGCAGCGCTGTCAATTTTTTTTACACTCCACTTTTGTTCTTCCAATACAAAGCTGGCAGTGTTTCTGCGCGCAATATTAAGGACAAATAATCTAGCCTGGATTATTCACGAGTTGAGGTTGCTGCAAAGGCGAGGCAGTGGCCCATGAAGCT
>CAZXJE010000187.1:0-6812 GCA_964640835.1 uncultured Eubacteriales bacterium | reverse complement strand
GAGCGAAGTTTCCTCGCTGGGGAAACTGAGCGTGTTTTCGAAATCACCAATTGGAACACTCGGAACATCGCTCATCACGGTTTTGGAGAGGCTTGCCTCACTGTGCCTTGCTTTTCGGTGGGAAATTCTGCTATAAAGAATCTGGATCACCAATCCCTTTTCTTTTCAATTCAATGCTTGTTTGGTGTGACTAAATATATGACGAGTAATTTATAGGGTAAAAGATGCTGCCAATAAAATATGATATGGTTTTGAATATTAATTTGGTAGCAGCTTTAATGAATAATTCAGGCTAAGGAGGCAGGTGTGGACAATCACAGACTGGTTTATAAAATATTTATTCTGATCGGGATTATTCCCTTAGCTTTCACTCTGATTCTTTTTTCTTCCCAAGAAAGCGAGCGTGAGATCATTGCACCGCGATCTGTGGAAGGCGAGGGAGTTTATACCAACTCTGTGCGACTTCTCATCGATGGACAGTCTCCTCCAGAAGGCAGTACTTGGAATTCAGATCACAACGTCTATTGGCAACGAACGGATACATACTTCATCCTTGACTTAGGAGGGGACTTCACTGTTTCTGGACTCCTTGTTCAAGTGGATGGAAACGATGATTACAATATCGACTACTCCTTGGATGGCACAGATTATATCCCCTTGGTGCAGATTCGAGAAAATCATGGGGATATTGCTTCAGGAATGGACACAATGAGCACTTTCCCGGGCGATCCCCAATTTGTTTTGGACTTGGAGTTCGAATCCGTATCCACTAGGTTTATCAAAGTGACTGCCGTAGCTGGAGATTCCAAGTTTGCGTTGTCCGAGATCCAGATTTTTGGAGAACGGGGGGAGGTCACTGAACCACCTGAGGAAGAGAGCAAGATCATTCGCCCGGCTCAAATAACGAGCACAGGAGAGTTCGAAAACGATGCGAATCTGATCATAGATGGCAGGATCCCTTTTGAAGAGAGTGGCTGGAACGAAGCGCAGAATGTTTTCTGGGAGGACCCTGAGGCTTCATTTGTCATCGACCTTGGAAACATCTATGAGGTCACAGGGATCGTGGTCCAGGTGGATTCAAATGATGATTACAGGATCGAATATTCGGTCAATGGTGAGGATTATGTCATCCTCACAGAGATCTTGGGAAGTGATGGAGAGGTTTTGGAAGGGATGGACACAATGAGCTCTATTCCCGAGCATCCGGAGTACATTGAGGAACTGGAATTTTTTCAGTTGAGAGCGCGTTATATTAGGATTTTTGCTGAGGATGGGGATAATCAGTTTGCAATATCAGAGTTCCAGGTCTTTGGCTATCGACCTTCCGAATGATTGAACTCTGATCAGCTCGGATCCAACATTTTTACAGAATGTCTGGACAGCAGAGGTATAATTTGATAAAAATGACAGGTTAAATCAAGATAAAGAATGAAGATAGGATTTTCACATGAAAAATGATGTGTACTTTAGGTTAGCCGCTTTTCTTGACAACCTCCCGGGGGGATATCCCTCAACAGAGACCGGTGTTGAACTGAGGATTCTCCGACGTCTCTTCACACCTGAAGAGGCAGAAATGACGTTGCACCTGAGTGTTCTTCCCGAAAGCGTAAAAGTCATCTCCCACCGGGCAAAGCTTTCAGCCGAAGAAACCTCGACCCGACTCGAAGAGTTGTATCAAAAAGGGCTCATCCTTAAGATAAAAAGAGAAGGGCGGCCAGATCTGTATATGGCACTCCAATTTGCCATCGGAATATGGGAATATCATGTGAATGATCTGGATCTTGACCTGGCCAGAGATGTGGGGGAGTACATTCCCACCCTGCTCAATACAGAAACCTGGAAAAAAGCACCGCAATTGAGGACGATTCCCGTAAATGAGAGTATCGACAGCAGACTCGAAGTTCTCCCCTATGAAAATGTGGAAGAGCTCGTCAAAGCACAGGATAAATTCCTGGTGGCGCCCTGTATCTGTCGGAAGGAAAAGAAGCTGCTGGGTGAAGGATGTGAAAAACCCACAGAGAATTGCTTGGTTTTTGGACGTGGCGCAGACCTCTACCATGACAGGGGAATCGGACGGTACATCGATCAAGAGGAAGCTTTGGATATCTTAAAAAAGGCGGATGATGCGGGTTTGGTCCTTCAGCCCAGCAATTCAAAGGATATCGTCAATATCTGCTGCTGTTGTGGATGTTGCTGCGGAGTGCTCAGGACAATCAAACAACACCCTAAGCCCGCTACAATCGTTTCTTCGCCCTTTATCTGCACAGCGGAGCCAGAAACCTGTATAGGTTGTGGCGTTTGTGTCCAGCGATGTCAAATGGATGCGATTAGTCTCAAAGAGGATAAGGTTGTTCTCGACCTCGATCGATGTATCGGGTGCGGGGTATGTGTCACCACATGTCTCACCGACTCTCTTCGTCTTGTCCGCAAACCTGAATCAGAGCAGAGGGATGTGCCAAAGAACTTCCGGGATACGCTGGTCCATCTCTTAAAAGTGCGAGGCAAACTCAAACCTTCCTGGATAGCCAACACTGTGCTTAAATCGAAAATCGATAGGATCATTTCGAGATAGCAGGAGTTTTTTATTTCCCATGACTCAAAGCACAAAACTAGACATTTTTACCCACGAGAAAAAAAGCTTCTTTCAAATATCCTTCTTTGCTCTTTTCTTTTTCGTCCTGGGGATGCACCTCTCCTCTCTATCGGCATTCGCTGATGAGAAAGCAGAGGAGAAAAAGAAGAAGGACAGAAACCTTCTTGTTCTTCCTGTCCTCTTCTACTCTCCAGAAACAAAACTTGCATTGGGATTCGGGGGAGGTTATTTTTTTCGCTCTGCTAAGGAAGATCCGAAGCTCAGGCCCTCCAGCGTCAACAGTTTTATGGTGTACACCACGAGTAAGCAGTTTCAAGTGTTCGTTATGCCCGACATCTATCTCAAAAAGAATGAGTACAGATTACAGGGTGCTTTGGCGTATAGCAAATTTAACGATAAATTCTATGGGATCGGCCCGGGCACCACACCCGAAATGGAGGAGAAATATATTTCACGCTCCTATTTAACGAATATCAATATTCAAAAGAAGGTCTTCTCGTTTATAAATGCAGGCCTGGGATACGACTTCGGTTATCAAAAGTTGATCGAACTCGAGGAGGATGGGCTGCTTGATTCCGGTGAGATATCTGGAAGCGAGGGAGGGACCGTCTCTGGATTAGGATTCTTTTTAAACTGGGATTCGAGAGACAATATCTATTATTCCCGGCGTGGAAGCTATCATCAGGTCTCTACCACGTTCTACCGTCGGTCTCTGGGTAGTGACTATCATTTCACAAAGTATCTGTTGGACCTAAGGACTTATTTCTCGGTATCCACAAAACACACTCTCGCCTTACAAGGGTACTTGAGCTTTTCATCGGGGGATGTGCCTTTCCAATCGCTGTCCCTAATGGGAGGACAGCAAATCATGAGAGGGTATTATACGGGCCGCTATCGGGATAAGAATATGGTGGTTCTCCAAATGGAATATCGGGTCCAGCTGTTTGGACGGTTCGGGATGGTAGGGTTTGCAGGTTTTGGGAATGTAGCGGATAGACTAAACAGCATTGATTTCACAAAAGCCAAATACAATTTGGGTCTGGGATTACGCTACATGTTCAATCGTGATAAGAAGATCAACCTGAGGCTGGATGTAGGTTTTACGGGTGAAGGCAGAGGATTCTACATCTCTGCCACTGAAGCTTTCTGAACTTTTACCTCTTTTTTGTTCCTTTTTTCTGAAAATAACCCCTAAAACAGAGGATCCACTGATCTGGGTCGAAGAGTACATCAGAAGGGGGCTCTGCAAACGACAAGTCGTAGGCATTTGTCCTTTCATCAACCCATACGGTTCTTTTCACCGTTCCTGAGGGGAGAACGATCTGGAGCTCTATAGGCATAGAGTAGAGAGAATAGGCCTGCTGGGTCTGCTCTATGATGACTTTCACTGAATTTGGACCGGAGTGTCCCCAGGAATATTCATACCGGGGGTAGCCGGGTTCATAGATCCACTGGTCGAAAAACCAACCCAGGTCTGCTCCATAAATCTCCTCGCAGACAGATTTGAAGTCGTCTGTTGTAACTGTGTCGTATGCGTATCTCTGGGGGTATGTTTTGAGGATATTCCAGAAGTTGTCCTCTCCCACAACAAACCGCAGCATGTGCAGGACCCATGCGCCTTTTTCGTATTCGATGGCAGAGAAGAGATAGCCCTCAGGGGGATCATAGATCGCATGATGTGGCCCAGAGTATCTTTCAAAGAGGATCGACCTGAAATCTTGCATTCTGGCCTTGAGACCGGGCATTCCATAGAGATGTTCCCACCACAGTGCATCGGAATATGTGGCGAAACCTTCATTCAGCCAGATTTCCGGCCAGTCTTCCAGAGTAACAAGATCCCCCCACCATTGGTGAGCCAGCTCGTGGGCAATGAGCCAATCGTACACCTGCTCTCCATTGATCATCCTGGCTGGATAGGAGGTGCAGGTCTGGTGTTCCATCGCGGTTCCTCCAGGGATGAGGGCCATACCATATTTTTCCCCAAAAAATGGGTATTCTCCGAAAACTTCCGAGTAGAATTCGATCTGGAGGACAGTGTTGGCAAAATCTGTTTTGGCGTTTTCGAACAGTTCCGGATAGACATAGTACACAACATCCATCTCTTCTTGGTCCGACGTGTATGTATGAGAAAATGTCACGTAGTTCGTGGCTGCTACTGAGATGAGATAGGTTGCGATCGGATAGCTGACCTGCCAATGGTATGTCACAGTGTTGTCTGTGTTTAACGTGGTATCCATCAGCGTCCCATTGGATGCAGCCATCATTTCTGAAGGTACAGTTATTTTGAGCTCAGCCGTTGCCTTATCTGAAGGGTGATCATAACAGGGAAACCAATTTCTAGCGTCGCTAGGCTCAGTCAGGCTATAGATAATCGGCTCACTTCCATGAAAGTCATAATAAAGGCCTGAGGTTGGATGTCCTGAATAGTCAATCTCTACTGCAAAGGATTCCCCTTTGTTGTAGTTTTTTGATAAATAGATTTTAAGAAGGTTATCCTGGTGAGTAAAGGAAAGAGATTTCTGATTCTGTTTGACACCGGCCACTGTCATGCTGTTCGACAGATCGATGGTGATCGTATCTAAACCCTGGATCGAACTTTCACCGTTTATAATCGCAGTTCCTTGGATGCTCTGTGAGCTGGAGTCGATATTCCAGTCGAATTCATAGTGAATGACATCGAAATTGTGCTCTTCAGTTGTTTGTTCCAGAAGCCTTAAATCTTGTTTTAATCCCGATTGGCTCCGAAGAATTTCTTGACCGAATGCACCACTTATTCCCAGGAAAAGGATGAGTATCGCTAGAAATTTCGTTTTTTTGTTCATCAATTTATTATAACACAGGAGTTGCGAAGCGGCCCGATTTATTGTAATTTAGATGGGCAAATAAGAAGAATAAAAGGCTGAATAATTCAGGATGATAGAGGAGAGTCGAAATGGATGATGCTATCAGTATTCAGCACAAAGCTAAAAAGTACATCCCTGGAGGATTTTCAACCGAGAGCAAAAAAACAGATGCCCTTTTTGGATCAGAATTTGGGCCAGCATACTTCAAAACTGCAGAGGGAGCGGAACTCATCGATTATGATGGAAAACGATATATCGATTTTGGGATGGGCCTTGGGGCTTGCACTCTCGGATACAATCATCCTGTGGTCGTAGAGGCCATACAGAACGAACTCAAAAACGGGATTATCACAACCTTGTCTTCTCCTCTTGAACCTGAATTAGCTGAGTTGATCGTGGATATGTTTCCGACGATCGAACAGGTCCGTTTTCTTAAAACAGGAGCTGAGGCCTGCAGCGCTGCCGTTCGTCTGTCTAGAACGTATACATACCGAGAATATATTCTCTCCTCCGGGTATTTTGGCTGGCACGATTGGAGCAATAAAGATGCCGGTGTCCCCATCGCAGCTCGAAATCTTTGTATTGAGTTTCTCTTCAATGATTCTTCTGATTTTCTGGATAAGTTCAACAACCTTCCCGAATATCCGGCTGCTGTCATTCTGGAGCCTGTGGTGCATGAGGCGCCTGAAAGGGACTTCCTTAAGACGATCCGCGATATTTGCACAAAGTGTGGAATAGTCCTGATCCTCGATGAGATAAAGACCGGAGCTCGCTTGGGTCCTGGAGGCGCTCAGGAGTACTACAATTTTCTTCCGGACCTCACTGTCATCGGAAAAGGTATAGCTGGAGGAATGCCTTTAGCTGCTATAGGGGGAAAGAAGGAGATCATGGATTCTTGGCGCAAGTTGTGGATATGCTCCACACTTGCCGGAGAATCCCTCAGCCTCGCCGCTGCAATTGCAACACTCAAATTTTTTAAGGAGAATCGCGTTCATGAGCATATAGAGAAGATGGGAACACACCTGTATAATGGTTTTAAAAGAATTGCCAGAGATTTTCCTAAGATCACTGACGTTTCCGGGATTCCCCAGATGACTATGATCAGACTTCGAAGAGACCTGCCCAATCTGAAGCATTTCGAAGCTGAATTGTTTACCGAGGTCTTAACATCTGGATTTATTCTCAGAAGGAATGGATACAACTATGTGTCCTATGCCCATACGGAAAAACATATCCGCGATTGCCTGGATGTTCTTTATGGGGCTTTTAAGCGCATCTCCAAAACTTTGATAGCATAAATCACATTGCGTTATTGAGTGTCCCAATTGTGTGGTGGAGAAAACCGTGAGAAGGGCTCCATGCGGGCATGGTACATC
>CAZXJE010000186.1:0-6820 GCA_964640835.1 uncultured Eubacteriales bacterium | reverse complement strand
CTTCCATGAGAAGACAAAGGTCAGATTTCGCCCCAGCTTTTTTCCGTTCACGGAACCGTCTGCTGAAGTGGACATCGGATGTACAGTGTGTAACGGGGAGGACGGTGCATGCCGGGTCTGTGGAGGGGGGGGGTGGATCGAACTCCTCGGGTCCGGGATGGTCGATCCCCAGGTTCTAAAAAATGTGAACATCGATCCTGAAGAATATTCAGGCTTCGCCTTTGGATTGGGCATTGACCGGGCCGCTATGTTTTTGTATCAGATTCCCGACCTGAGGTATTTTTATGAGAATGACCTGAGGTTTATTCGGCAGTTTTTACAAAAATGAGAATAAGTATAAATTGGCTTAAGGACTTTATCGATGTGGATATCTCTGTCTCTCGATTGATAGACACTCTGAACACCATCGGGATGCTCGTCGATTCTTGGGAGGAACAGAAGGGAGATTTCATTCTTGAACTGGAGACATATGCCAACAGGCCAGATACACTCGGACATATAGGTGTGGCCCGGGAGCTGGCTGTGGCCTTAGATCTTTCTCTTAAGGAACAGGACTGGCCCCTGACAGAAGTGGATGAGAACTCCTCCGATAATATCGATATCGAAATATACGATGACGATCTTTGTCCGCGATACTGTGGGATCGTTGTGAAGGGCGTTAACGTTGGCCCCTCTCCGGAGTGGCTGATAGAAAAGATCGAGGCTATGGATTTAAGCTCCATCAACAATGTTGTGGACGTTTCCAATTATGTCCTGTTTGCAACCGCCCAGCCTATTCACATGTTCGACATTTCCAAACTTGTGGGGAGAAAGATCATCGTCCGTAGGGCAAAAAAAGGGGAATCCTTCCGGAGCCTTGAGGGAGAGGACGTCAGCCTGTCCCCAGATATGCTTGTCATCGCGGATGAGCAGAAACCCGTCGCTCTTGCGGGGGTTATTGGCGGAGAAAACTCGGCAGTCACAGAGACAACCCGGGATATCCTCATAGAGTGTGCTCATTTTGACCCTGTCTCCGTCAGAAAAACCGGCAAGAAAACAGGAATTCAGACGGATGCCAGCTATAGGTTTGAGAGAGGATCTGACATATCATTCCCCCCGAAAGCTGCGTTGATGGCTGCATCTCTGCTCACAGAATTTGGAGGGAAAGCCACCAAAGGAGTTGTGGATGTCTTTCCCAAGCCGAGAAAGAACAAAACAGTGATGCTGCGCCAGCGCCGTGTCAGTGAACTTTTGGGCGTGGACATCAAGAGCAATTTTATCGTTGAGACACTTTCCAAGTTAGAGTTTAGTTTGGAGAAGAAACAACCGGGTGTATGGCAAGTTCAGGTTCCCTTTTTCAGGATCGATATAGAGCGTGAGGCCGATCTTGTTGAAGAGATCGCCAGGTTTTACGGATACGAGAACATCCTTTCTCTATTTCCCCCACTCACTGCGATGGAGCCTCCTCCAGACCCCAGGAAACGGCAGATCCAGAGATTTCGTCAGATGCTCTTTCACTATGGATTCGATGAAGTGGTGAATTACAGTTTTGCTGATCCTGAAAACGAAAAGAAATTCCAGAGTGGGCGGAAGGCTATTACGATCAGAAATCCCATCTCCACCAAGGCTTCTCTCTTAAAAACGATTCTTCTTGAGGGATTGCTCGAGAACGTTGCGTGGAACCTGAACAGAGGGGCCGATGGCATCCATATTTTTGAGGTGGGAAACATCTATTTTTGGGACGAAAATGCCTGTTGCGAACAATTGTCGTTGGGCATTGTCACAGCTGGATATCTAGGGATGAACAGCTGGCAGGAGCCGCGCATTCAGTCAAACTTCTTCCATCTCAAGGGAGCTTGTGAGGCCATCCTCTCTTTGCTGAGGTATGAGCCAGTCGTTTTTTTGCCCGGGCAACATTCTTCCTTGGAAAAGGAAAGTGCTCTTTCGATCCTGCTGAAAGGCAAAAAAATCGGATGTATCGGAACTGTTCGCAGAGACATCTGCAACAGCTTTTCTGTCAAGGAACCTGTTTGGGCCGCGGAATTGAACCTCAGCGGAATATTCCAAAAACAGCCGAGGCCTTTTGAATATATCCCTGTCATCAAATACCCGAAAGTGGTCAGGGATATTTCTTTCATCGCTGACCGGAAGATCAGCTACCAGGAGATAAAACAGATGCTGGAGGAACTTTCCATACCCAACTTGGAGAGATTCGAACTGTATGACCGGTTTACCGGTGTTTCGATCCCCGGTGGGAAGGTGAGTTTATCTTTCCGGTTTCTGTACCATCACCCTCAGAGGACATTGCTTGCTGAGGAAGTGGACGGTTTTCAAGAAAAGATCATAAAAACCCTATCCAGCAAGTTCGGATTCCAACTGAGGGAAGGAGGGGAAAATTGACAAGTGAATTAGAAAGAATTAAAATTCTAGAGGGAAAAGTTTCCAAAGTTGTTGATTATTTAAATAACCTGGTTGCAGAGAACGAGAGACTTAAACAGCAGTTAAAGGAAATGAAAGTAAGCAACAAGGCCCTTTCTGAGAAGGAAAAAAGGGCAGATCAGCTCGACGAGAGCTTAAAGAAATATGAAAACGAAAGGGAGGTTATTAAAGAAAAGATTGAGATTTTAATAAACCAGATCGATCAACTCGGATTATGATTGACAAAATAATTGAAATAGAGATTTACAGACAGAAATATAGAATAAAAGTCAAAGGAGAAGAGGATGAGAAGTACATAAGCCATCTTACTTCGTACGTTGATCAAAAAATGCGAGAAGTCGCTGTCAAATCAAAATCTGTCGATTCTTTAAAGATAGCGGTTCTTGCCGCACTGAATATTGCAGATGAGTTTTTCCTTTCCCAAAAGAAACTGGATCAGCTCAACGAAGTAATAGGGCATATGGAGAGTGAAATAGAAGGTTTGGAGGTTTTCCTTAAAAAGGATTCAAAGGCATTCGATAAAATCGGTGAAGCAACATAATAGATCGACGGCTAAGGGGAGAGGCAAAATATAGAACTTGCCCTTGGAAAGAAATGGAAAGACCCAAAAAAGACAAGTGGCTAAGGAACCCATTACAGAAGTTTCTCTTAGCACAACAGCTGATTGAGTAACCATTTGTAACCCTCCTTACTTTCATCTCCTTTGACACCAATAGGAGGTGGTCAAAGTGAATTTAAGTTTAATCATAACACTAGGACTTTTATTTCTTGTATCCTGTATCTTGGTCTTTTTGCTGGCCAAGAAACGCTTTGGTGCGAAGTCCATACTCAGATCACAGCAGGAAGCCAAAGATATTTTGGCAAAGGCTAATGAAGAGGCGGAGAAGACAAAGAGAGAATCCAAGCTCGAAGCCAAGGAAAAATACCTCAATCTGAAAGCAGACTTTGAACGGCAGACCAGAGACCGACGCCGCAAGTTGAATGATATGGAACGGAGGTTAGTGAAAAAGGAAGAAAATCTGGAGAGAAAATTTCAAGTGCAGGAGAAAAAAGAGAGGGATTTTTCGCACAAAGAACAGAGGCTTTACGCCCATGAGAAGGAGATTGGAGACAAAGAGCGAAAATATGATGGATTGATACAAAAAAGCCTTGAAGAGTTGGAGCGTGTCGCTGGAATATCACAGGATGAGGCCAAGAGGGAATTGAAGAGTAAGGTTGAAGAAGAGGCCAAACTCGAAGCTGTCCAGACGCTCCGGAGGATCGAGGAAGAGACTAAAGAAAAAAGCCAGATGGTTGCACGGGACATCATAAGCCAGGCCATACAGAGGTCAGCCGCGGAACATGTGGTCGAGACCACGGTCTCCGTCGTGGACCTGCCCTCGGATGACATGAAAGGACGGATCATCGGAAGGGAAGGTCGCAACATCCGGGCCTTGGAGCTGGCAACGGGAGTAGACATTATCGTCGATGATACACCCGAGGCCGTTATTCTCTCAAGCTTTGATCCTATTCGTCGTGAAATGGCACGCCTGGCCATCGAGAAACTTGTTGTGGATGGGAGAATCCACCCTGCACGTATAGAGGAAGTCGTAGAAAATGTCAAAGTCGAGCTGGAGGAAAAACTGAAGCAAGAAGGAGAGTCTGCGGTCCTCGAGCTCAGGCTTCAGAACGTCCACCCTGAACTCATCAAACTCTTGGGCAAGCTGAAATATAGGACGAGCTATGGCCAGAATGTCCTCCAGCACTCCAAGGAGGTGGCTCTTTTATCGGCCTTAATGGCCAAGGAGTTGGGAGTAGATCCCATAGTGTCAATGAGAGCAGGGCTTTTGCACGATATCGGCAAGGCTGTGGATAGAGATGTTGAGGGAACCCATACGGAACTGAGCGTTGAGCTGACAAAGAAATACGGAGAAAAAGAAGCTGTTTATAAGGCTATTGCCTCACACCATCGGGATGTGGATTTCCCCTCGATAGAAGCGGTCCTGATCCAGGCAGCGGACACTCTTTCAGCGGCCCGGCCGGGTGCAAGAAGAGAGCTTCTTGAGTCCTACATCAAACGGTTGGAAAAGCTGGAGGAAATCGCCAATTCTTATGAGGGCGTGGCCAAAGCGTATGCCCTGCAGGCTGGAAGAGAGATCAGGATCATCGTCGAAAGCCAGAAGATATCTGATGACAAGGCAGCCTTAGCAGCCAAAGAGATCGCCGAAAAGATTAAAGAGGAGTTGGATTATCCAGGACAGATCAAAGTCACTGTGATCAGAGAAATGAGGGCTATCGAATATGCCCGATAAGGTCATCGTTCTTTTTATCGGAGACGTCATCGGTCGTCCCGGGCGCAGAGCCCTGAAGCAGCACATCTCGGCCTTGGTCCGGAAATATAATCCGTCTCTCATCATCGCAAACGCAGAAAACGCAGCTGGGGGGATTGGACTCACGGAAAAGATCGCTCAAGAACTTTTCGAGAGCGTGGACGTGCTGACTTCCGGGAATCACATCTGGGATAAGAAAGAGGCCCTTGAGTTGCTCGAGAAGGACCCGAGGATTTTGCGGCCAGCAAATTATCCTCCCCAAAACCCCGGGCATGGAGCGTATGTGTTTACGGACGATCAAGGCCGGAAGATCGGGGTTCTAAACCTCCAAGGGCGGGTCTTCATGGAACCGATCGATTGTCCTTTTCAAGTGGCCGATAGAGAACTGGAGACGCTTCGAGATATTACTCCCGTGATATGCGTGGATTTCCACGCCGAAGCCACTTCGGAGAAGCAGGCCCTGGGTTGGTATCTGGATGGGAAAGTCTCTGCCGTGGTGGGTACACACACACATGTTCCCACTGCGGACGAAAGGATCC
The DNA here is from genome assembly GCA_964640835.1 of uncultured Eubacteriales bacterium. GTDB lineage: Bacteria > Acidobacteriota > Aminicenantia > Aminicenantales > Aminicenantaceae > WTAW01. The sequence goes on along the minus strand of CAZXJE010000186.1, from coordinate 1,554 downwards.
TTCCGGGAGGGACGGCATATATCACAGACCTTGGTATGGTGGGGGGTTACAATTCTGTGATCGGGATCAAGAGAGATCAAGCCTTGTTGAGGTTTCTCTCTTCTCGGCCCCAGCGGTTTGAACCGAGCAAAGAGGGGATGCTCTTTTCGTTCCTCTGTGTGGAAATGGATGCTCGAACCGGGAAAGCCTTGAGCATCCAGAGAGAAAGCCTGATTGAAAGCAATGAAGGAAACAAATAGTCAGCCTCAGCCCGACAGAGTCTACTCTGTTACAGAGATCACACAACTGATCAAAAAGGAGCTGGAGAGCGCGTTTCCACTTATTTGGGTAGAGGGGGAGATCTCCGATCTTAAACGTGCCCACTCGGGTCATGTGTACCTTGCTCTGAAAGATGAGAAGTGTAAGCTTGAAGCAGTTATCTGGCGGTCGGCGGCTCAAAAAGTGCCTTTTAAGCTGGAGAGTGGACTCCAGGTAGTCTGTAAAGGTCAGATCAATGTGTATGAGCCGCGAGGGCAATATCAGCTCATTGTTAATGCTGTGGAACCCAAAGGAATAGGAGCCCTTCAGCTGGCTTTTGAACAGCTCAAGGAAAAACTCGGCAAGGAGGGGCTTTTTGATCTTGAGATCAAAAAGACACTTCCGCTCTTTCCCAAGAAGGTTGGAGTTGTCACTTCCCCTAGAGGAGCCGCTATTGTTGATATCATCCGAACTCTCGAGAGGAGGTTCGCCAAACTTCACATCTTGATCTATCCGGTCAGAGTCCAGGGAGAGGGGGCTGCTGAAGAGATTGCAGAAGGGTTAGCGTATTTGGGAAGCTTTCCAGATGTGGATGTGATCATCGTTGGTCGAGGCGGTGGATCCATGGAAGACCTCTGGGCCTTCAATGAGGAGATCGTGGCTCGTGCCATCTACGCGTGTTCCATCCCTGTCATTTCAGCGGTTGGCCATGAGCCCGATTTTACTATATCCGATTTTGTGGCCGATATCCGGGCTTCCACTCCCTCTGCAGCCGCAGAGATGGTCGTCGAGAAAGAGCAGGCATTCGAAGAATGGATTAAAAACCTGGAAAAGCGCATGGGCCACCATGTCAAGTACCAAATGCAGGAACAGAAAAACAACGTCCTGAGCCTCATCCACCACCAGGCCTTTCAAAATTTTAAGCTGAGGTTGCTAAACCTCTCTCAGAGGGTCGATGAGCTGGAGGCAGCAGCAGGACAGAGCATCCAGGATATGCGGCGATGGATCCTTGATGGGAAGTCACGAACTGTTCTGTATGAAGAGAAAATGTCGGGTTCGATCCGCCGAACGATCCAGGATTTGAAGGGGCTTTGGGAAAAATTATCTGTTGAGTTGGACAGCCTGAGCCCGTTAAACGTTCTAAAAAAAGGCTATACTCTGTGTTGGAAGGACGGAAGCCAGGATCTTATCCGGGATGTCGATGAAGTCTCAGAGAAGGAAAAAATTGCGGTCAGTTTTCTCAAAGGTGAGCTTGGTTGCATCGTCCAAACGGTCAACCCTGATAAGAAAATCGAATCACGTTTTAAAGAGGAGTGA
>CAZXJE010000185.1:0-6854 GCA_964640835.1 uncultured Eubacteriales bacterium | reverse complement strand
TTTTTGTAGCTTACAAAATAACACAATGTGTCCAGGAGGGTCTGACGTACCTACAGCATTTCAGAGAATGACATTAAAGAAAGGCTGGTTTGGCGACAAGAAAAAACCGCTGAGAGAAAAAGTGTTTCTTGCAAAATGGACTGAGAGTTTCCATGAGTTATGGGCGAAGTGGTTTAAAGGCTACCTTAAACAACAGTGGGAAGAAAGAGAACGATTAGGATTGGATGAGATAGAAGAAGAGATGCACAAATTGGATGTGTTAGAAGGCGAAAGTGATATTGACCCAAAGGACGCTACAGAGGAGCCGGAAACCCCAGAGGAAGACCTTACTAAATCAATGGACTCCATGTGAAGGGCTGGACGGGCATGGGACATCTCCCATGGGAGATGTGAGGGAAGCCCGCAACCGAGCGAAGTTTCCTCGCTGGGGAAACTGAGCGTGTTTTCGAAATCACCAATTGGAACACTCGGAACATCATTCATCATGGTTTTGGAGATTCTTACTGAGTTCGAGGTAGAGGGCCTGGGTTTTTTGGAGCATCCGGGAGAGGCTGAATTCCTTTTGGATGGTGTCTTTCAAGTTCTGCCCGAGAGTGGCTGCATACTCTCTCTCTTGAAGCAACCGGACTACCGCTTGGGCCAGACGCTCAGAATCCTTGGCCGGGACCAGGAGGCCGGTCTCCCCGTGTTTAACGATTTCTCTCACACCATCAATATCTGTGACGACGACCGGTTTTGCCAGAGCCGCTGCTTCCAACAAAGAGTATGGAAGTCCCTCCCAAAGGGATGGGAGGACAAATATATCAAAGCGAAATAGAAGTTTGGCAACGTCTTTCCTTTCTCCCAAAAGGTGAACCGTCTCTTTGAGATCGAGTTTTTTTCCAAGCCTTTGTAACTTTGGCAACAGAGATCCACCCCCAACGATCCACACCACAGCCTCTGGAATGGACTCCTGAATTTTTTTTACTGCCTGGAAAAGATAGGGAAGACCCTTTTGCCGGTGCAGGCGTGCTACGGTTCCAACAACAGGACCGGATGAGTCGAATCCAAATTCATCCCTCCCCTCTTCGAAGGAGGTCCTCGACTCGAATGCCTCAAAATCTATGCCATTTTTGATCAAGACTATTTTGTCTTCGGGGACCAGATTAAAATGGCGGCCTCTCTCCCTGTCCGCATCTGAGACAAAAATAACCGCATCTGAAAAGCATGAGAAAAATCGTTCAAGGTATACATACAGATATTTGAGAAAAAAGTTTCTGTAGTGGAGATAGTGGATTCCGTGAAGAGTGTGAACGACACGTGGCGGGCGATCACATCTGTGTGCAGACCAACGTCCAAACAGGCCGGCTACGCCTCCATGTGTGTGGAGAATATCGAAATGATGCGTATTGAGGAGTGAGACGATGTCTTTCACGATTCCCTTTTGGAGGCGTTTGCTGAAAGCGACCGGAAAATGTGAGATCCCTTCCTCACCAAGCGCATCGACCAAAGGCCCTTCCCCCCGCGAGCACACAGAGACCTCGAACGTTTCTCGGTCTAAAAATCTTGCAAGAGTGAGAAGGTTGATCTGTCCTCCGCCCAGGAAGGATTGGTCGATCATCTCGAGAACTTTGATTTTTTTCACTCTTCCCTCAACAGCCCCTTAAGAACACGCCTTTCATTCATATCCGCAGCTCCCCTTAGATACCCCCAGCCGAGGAGAAGGCTAATGTTGACCCTCAGATAAAGACGAAACAGTAACAGCGCAGCTTTAGAATTGTGCTTTTTATAAAAATAGAGCTGGCTTTTCCTGTAATAATAACGGCTGAAGAGTTTTAATCCCTCAGTGCTTGCACCCCCCAGATGATACACTCTCGCCTGTGGAAGATATTCCAGCACATAACCCTTTCCCCCGATCCTGAAGCAGAGGTCGATATCTTCAAAATAGAGAAAAAATTGCTCATCAAACAGCCCAACTTCCTCCAGGATATCCTTCCGCGTAAGGAGACAGGCCGCACTCAGCCATCCCACTTGACGTTTTTTCGCTCCTCTTTTTAAGCGAAACCTGTAGTAAGGATTCAACACCATTTTTTGGAAAACTTCTCGAAAAAAACTCACATTTTTCCCAAAAGACACCTGGAAAGTCTTCTCACCGCATAGAAGTGCAGGTCCCACAGCCCCGATCGTTCTGTTCGATCTCAATTCCTCGAAGAGATTTGCTACAGCCTGCGGCTGCAGGATCGTATCAGTATTCAGAAAAAGAATATATTCCCCTCGACTCTCCTGTATCCCCTGGTTATTGGCTCTGGCAAAGCCCACGTTCTCTGCGTTGACGGTCAGTCGAACTCGAGGGGCGTGTTCACGAATCCACTCGGGAGTCCCATCGGATGATTGGTTGTCGATAACGATGACCTCGAATGGAATGTCCTTTACAGTATCGATCAGGGAGGACAGACATTCTTTGAGATGGTTACGATCGTTGTAATTCACTAAAATTACAGAAAGCTCGGGTGTACTCTCTGCGCTTTTCAATTCACTCCTCCATGTTCTCCGAGGCACTCCTCCAAAACTTGTTCTATCTTTTTTACCTGGGCTGATAATAAATATTTTTCCTGAACTGTCCTATAACCCTCATCAGCAGCTCGTGTGTAGGCATCCTGATCTTTGAGAAAGGATAGCATCCCCTCCTGGATCACTACCGGTTCTCTTGAATTCAAAAGGAAGCCATTTGTTCCATGGAAAATAACCTCTGGAATCCCTCCCGATTTCACGGCAATAACAGGGGTTTTAACAGACATGGCTTCGATGACCGTTCGGCCAAAAGATTCTGCGCTCGAAGCCACAATCAGACAATTCATCAAATGCAAAACATGCAACACATCCCTCCGATAACCAGTAAAGATTACACGCTCTCTAATATCATAGGCATCGCAGATCTTTTTGAGTTCTGAAAAGTACGCCTTAGATTTCACTTCCCCGACGACCAAAAGTTTCAAGGGCTGGTCTTTTCCGAGCATCCCCAGGGCTGTTATCACCTCTCTCTGACCCTTTTCCTCACAGATCTTCCCCACCATCCCGAACACGATGTCCTGATTGTCCAGTCCCCACTGACGCCCCAAAACCTGAGTTTCATATATATCCTCACTCGGGAGTTGGACTCCATTGTATACCAGCTGCACATTCTTCTTGTCTGCGAAGAAAGTCTCAGTGGCCAAAGAGTTCACCAGGACTCTGCAGGAAAACCGCACGATTTTCCTGGCCAAGGTTCTTTGTCCGAACATGTAAGTGAGTTGGGGAGCCTCCCCTCCCAAGATCTCATGGATGTACCAGACATGAGGTATGTGTGTTTTTTTTGCAGCCAAAGCTCCACTGAACGACGCGCTGGAATTGCTGAACACGAGGTCGATCTTTTTTTGCCCGATCCATCGTGCTAAGCCGAGGACAGCACGTATATTCCAAATCCAGGCGAGGGGCTGCTTCCAAATCTTCGCCTTTTCTGTGAGCCACCATTTTGCGGGAATAACCTCGGCTTCGATCCCAAGCTTTTTCGCCTCCTCTAAAAGAAGACCTGCCCGCGGCACAATGAGTGAGGGATAAAATTTCTGCCTGTCGATCTCCTCTAATATCTGGAGAAGGTTAAGCTCCGCCCCATTGAGTTCGGATGTATGTGAGAGGAAACAAATTTTTTTCATGGGATTCCCACCAGAGATCTATATATAGATAGAGTTTGCTCTGCGGTGGTTTCCCAGCTGAAATCCTGGACTCTTTTATTTCCTCTCTTGACAAGGTCTTCTCTCAGATCTGTGTCTTTCAGTACACGTAAAATCACTTCCGCCATATCCTCGGGCTGCTCCGGGTCGAAAAAGAGCGCTGCGTCCTGACATATCTCCGGAAGCGCTGGGGCGTGTGATGCAATGATAGGAATTCCGGAAGCCATGGCTTCCAGCAAGGGCAGTCCAAAACCTTCACAAAGGGAAGGGAATATGAGCGCAGTGGCAGACCGGTAGATATTCTTCAACTCAAAATCATTCAAATATCCGGTCATATGCACCCATTGTTTGAGGTCATGCGTTTTTATCCTGTCCAATATGTTGGCAGAGTCCTTCCCCTCGCTTCCTGCAAGGACGAGAGGTGTCTTTCTGTATTGGCTGTGGATGATCTTCAAGGCTTCGATCAGATTTCCGATGTTCTTGCGGGGCTCTTGAGCCCCAACAAAAAGCAGATAGGACGAAGGCAAATTGAATTTGGACTTGATCCGCTCTGTTTCTTCTTGGGCAACTTCACGCCAAAAGTTATGATCGATCCCCAAGTGAGTCACATGGATTTTATCCTTATCAACAGAGAATCTTTTCAAAATTTGCTCCTTGCTGAAATGTGATATGGTGATGACACTGTCGGCACGATGAAGAGACTGTTCAAGCCTTGGAGAAAACACATGCCTCGACTCATCGTCACTCAAGTGGGGATATTCTAAAAAGCATAGATCATAAACAGTCACGATTTTCTTGCCAGGGGAAGGGAGAACGAGGGGAGTGGGTGAATGAGTCAGGTCCAAGCTCGTCTTGAAAAATAAACCCATGGATGGCCAACCAAGCTTATTCCATAAAAAATTGACCATCCTGACAGGATAACGAAAATCCTTGAAGCACTTGTGGGCAAACGGAGGAACCTTCTTGGGATCAAACCGATCTTTCCATGAGGATGAAAAAAGAAAGTAATCATTTTCTCGATCGATCTTTGACAGGGCAAACAGAAGGTTCTTGAAATAGATCCCAACGCCTGTTTCTTCCTTCAGGAAAGGGCGTACATCAAAGCCTACCCGCATTTGGAGGTAATGTATTCTCTGCACAATAAAATGTCAAGACAGCGATGCGATTCCAAATCCGCGATGTCATGAATGCTTATTGCGTTATTGAGTGCCCCAATTGTGTGATGGAAAAAACCGTGAGAAGGGATGGACGGGCATGGTATTTTTCTTTGTAGGGTCCGTTCCCCGAACGGACCGTTTGGGAAACGGTCCCTACATGAGCCGCACTGCTTTCCCGTTGTTCGTTTTTGATGTCATATAATTGGGGCAATCGGAATGACGCCACCAAGGACCTGGAAATGATAATTCAGGACAGTAATATCTTGCTTTGTGCTATGCGCAGTGGTAAAATTTTCCTCACTCAGAGAGAGAATGTATGCAAGATTTTGAAAGGATTTCCAGCCGAATCGAAACCTTCCGTAATGAAATGGTAGACATGCAGATCCAGCTGTGTGCTCTTCCGGCTATTTCTCCCTCAAGTGGTGGAGAGGGTGAAGCCGCAAAAGCCGATGCCCTCCTTAAGTTCCTCAACAACACAGGATTCGAAGATATCACAGTCGCCAAGGCGCCAGATCTGGATGCGGATGCGGGTTACCGCCCTAATATTTTTGCCTATTACAGAGGAAAAAGCTCAGCGAAGACCATTTGGATCCTTTGCCATACAGATGTCGTCCCTCCAGGCGAACTGTCCAAATGGAGAGGGAATCCCTTTAAAGCCTGGATCGAGGAGGGAAAAATTTTTGGACGTGGAGTGGAAGACAACCAGCAGGACATGGTGGCTTCTCTTTTCGCCATCAAAGCGTTCCAAGATGAAGGATTAAAACCCAATTATGATGTAGGCATTGCCCTTGTCGCCGACGAGGAAACGGGAAATGAAAAGGGACTTAAGTATGTATTAAAACACTCCAATCCCTTTCGCAAGCAGGATCTCATTGTTGTACCCGACGCAGGAAATGAGGATGGGACAATGATCGAGATTGCAGAGAAGAGTATCCTGTGGCTTAAGTTCAAGACTTTTGGAGAGCAGGCACACGGCTCCACGCCCGAGAAAGGGATCAACAGTTTTCGTGCGGCATCCTTTTTAGTGACAGAATTGAATAAACTCTACCAGACCTTCAACTACAAAGACCTCATCTTCGACCCTCCCATATCGACGTTTGAGCCCACGAAAAAAGATCCGAACGTTCCCAACATCAACACCATTCCCGGTGAGGATGTGTTCTACATGGATAACCGCATCCTTCCCTATTACAGCTTAGAAGATGTGGAAAAGCAGATCAATATCGCCATGGACTGGGTGGAAAAAAAATTCAACGTGAAGATCGTCATGGAAGAAGAGCAGCGATCACCGGCTGCACCTCCAACATCCCCGGATGCGCCTGTAGTTCTAGCTCTCAAAAGGGCCATCAAAGAGGTCTACAAGAAGGAAGCAAAACCCATCGGGATAGGAGGGGGAACACTTGCCGGCCCTCTTCGGTGGTCAAATTTCGAGACCGCCTGCTGGTCTAAGAATGAAGAGACAGCTCATCAACCCAATGAGTACTGTGTCATCGATAACATGATGGGGGATGCAAAAGTCTTCTCTCATATTTTCTTACAACCCTAAACACTCAAATCCAAATTGGGAGCAGCACAAATGAATGAATATCTTTTAGTGATCTCGACCGTCCCCAGTGAAGATGAAGGCAATGCCATTGCACAGAAGCTCGTTGAGGAACGATTGGCCGCCTGTGTGACTGTGACGTCGGGAGTCCAGTCATTCTATTGGTGGGAGGAACGCATCTCCGACGACAAGGAATTCATCCTGTTCATCAAAACCAAAACCAGCCTTTTCCCTAAACTGGAAAAGAGAATAAAAACACTCCATTCTTACCAGGTGCCTGAGATCATTGCCCTCCCCATTCATAAGGGGTCCAAAGATTATCTGGACTGGATCAATTTAAATACACAATCGTAAAACGTGAAACATTTTAAACCATAAGCAGAGAAGGAAACATTTCCAGATCCATGATATCATGAATACTTGCTAGCGTTATTGAGTGATCAGATTGTGTGATGGAAAAAACCG
>CAZXJE010000184.1:0-6904 GCA_964640835.1 uncultured Eubacteriales bacterium | reverse complement strand
ACTACAGCTTCATGGGCCACTGCCTCGCCTTTGCAGCGATATCAGCTCGTGAATATTTCAGGATAATTATTTCTTTTTGAAAAAATAATCCCTCGTGACTTTACCGAGAAACCCGCTCAACAGGATCAGAGACACCAGGTTGGGGAAGGCCATAAAGGCATTAGCTGTGTCTCCGATGAGCCACACGATATTAAGATGAACACCCTGAAGGATAGAGCCGGCGAACAACAAGCCGAGAAACACAACTCTATAGGAATAGACCACTCCTTCACCGAAAATATACTCCAGGCATTTCTCGCCATAATAACACCATCCCAGGAGCGTCGAATATCCAAAGAGGAAGGAACTGAGGGCGATGATATAACCCCCGTTTGGAATCACCGAACCGAATGCGGCAGCAGTCAGTGCAGTAGAAGTGAGCCCATCTGTGGCACCGAAAGCAGCGGTTTTGAGGTACATCCCCGTGATGACGATCGACAATGTGGTCAGTGTGTTCACCAACCCGGTATCGATAAATGTTCCAGTCATTGCTATCAGTCCGTTTTTGGAGGGGTCGGAGGATTTGGAGGCGGATTGGGCGATCCCAGCAGACCCCAATCCCGACTCGTTGGAAAGCAGGCCACGGCGTACGCCGATCTGGATCACCTGTTTCATGGATGTCCCGACCATAGCACCACCCACAGCTTTTATAGAGAAAGCAGATTTAAAGATAACGGCTAATGTAGCCGGTAAATTCGCAATGTTTGCCAAAATGACCACAAGGGCCCCGCAAAAGTAGAGGATGATCATGGTTGGGACCAAACGCTCAGACACTCCCCCGATTCTTTTAATCCCCCCCAGGATGACGGCAGCGACCATGGTTGTGATGACAAGACCCGTCAGCCAGAAGGGGACACCGAACTGGTCGTTGAAGGCCAAAGCCATGGAATTGGATTGAGCCATGTTTCCCGTACCGAAAAGGCAGGTAAATGCGCCGCAGATGGCAAAAAACATGCCCATGAACTTGGCCAGTTTTTCGTTCTTTATGCCCATACGTGCGTAATACATCGGGCCGCCAGACATCTCTCCCCTTTTATTCTTCACTCTAAATTTAACACCGAAGAATCCCTCTGCATATTTTGTGGCCATGCCGAGAAAACCGGCGATCCACATCCAGACCGGGGCACCGGGTCCGCCGGTCGCAATGGCAGTTGCGACACCGGCGATATTGCCGTTCCCGACCGTAGCGGCGAGGGCGGTCATCAAGGCTGCATAGGGAGAAATGTCTCCCTCCTCCTTTTCGCTTTTATCCTTGTGAAGAGCACCCTCCAGGACCATTTTCATGGAGAGGAAAAGCCGGCGCACCTGGATCAAACGACAGATATAAGTCAGGAGAAGGCCGACACCGAGCAGGAGAAAAACCATGACAGGAAACCAGACAAAATCGCTGAAATCCTTGATGGAAACAAGAAATTTATCCAGAAAAGACAGGGTTATGGAGAGATCGAGCAATAAAATCTCCTCCCGATTTTTGATCTCGATCTCACGCTCGACGGGCGTCAGTCCATACAGATCCATCTTGATGATATGTTTGCCTGGAGAAAGGTCAGTAAAGGTATAGTTTCCCTCGTTATCGATCTCGGCCTTGATAAAAATGTCCTCTTCGATGGGTTTGATCAGAATGGAGCCCTTGGTGTACGGTTTACCTTTGGGAGAGAGCGTAACCTGGCCTTTTATATCTGCGGCTTCAAGCGTGTGAAGACCAAAAACAAGCAGAACTAAGATCGTAGAGACGATGAGTTTTTTTGTCATGTTTTCTTTTATCCTGTAATGATTTTTTTGATGAATATGAGAATGATGATGAGCACGACCGGCGAGAGAAATTTAAGGGAAAACACCCAGAGAGGTCTAATTCTGAAGCGAGGATTTCCCCGGCGGACTTCTTCGACAGGTTTTTTGATCCCCCAAATCCAGCCCACAAAAATGCAGATCAAAAGCGCGCCCACTGCTAAGGAGATGTTGGCGAATATGATATCGAATTTGCCCATAAAATCGATATCTGTGAAGAATTTCATCCCCCCTGAAGAGAGGGCGGAGGGAATTCCAAGGATAAATGCAAAACCGCCGAGTAGGAAGGCCGCTTTTTTTCTCGACCAGTTCCGCTCATCGATAAAGTAAGCCACAGAGACTTCCAGGAGGGATATGGTCGAGGTGATGGCCGCTACTAACAGGAGTGTGAAGAAGAGCATCCCGAAGAAATTACCGCTGGGGATCTTGGAAAAGATCAAAGGGAAGACTTTAAATACCAGTCCTGGTCCGGCGGTCGGAGCGATTCCGGGGATGGCAAAAAGTGTCGGAAAGATGATGATCCCGGCAAGGAATGCGATGAGAGTATCCGCAAAGGAAACCCATGCTGCGGAGGTCACCAAATTGTCGGATTTGGGGATGTAGCTGCCGTAAGTGATCATGATCCCCATACCTATACTCAGCGAGAAAAATGCCTGACCAAAGGCAAAGAGGACCACAGTTCCGTTCAGTTTTGAGAAATCCGGTTTCAGATAGAAGGAAACTCCCTCACTGGCGCCGGGGAGAGTCAGGGCTTTTATGGCCAGATAAATGATCAGGATGAAGAGAATGGGCATCAAAATTTTTGTCCATCTTTCGATACCACTCTGAACACCTTTGGAGATGATGAGTGTGGTGATGCCGATGACGGCTAAAAAGCAGATAAGGGCCAATAGAGGATTCGAAACAAAGTTGGTGTATATCTGGTCGCTCATCTGGCTGGTGATGGCTCCCCTAAAGCTCCCGGAAACGGTTTTGACAAAGTACCCCGCCGCCCAACCGGCGATCACGGAATAGTAGGAAAGTATACAGATGCTTGTCAGAAGACCCAGATAGCCGATGATCTTCCAGGGTTTGCGGGGTTTTATGTGTTCGAAGGCCCCGATCGCATTTCGCTGTGTGTGACGGCCGAGGATCATTTCCGCCAGCATTACCGTAAAGCCGACAAGCACAACAGCGAGAATGTACACGAAGACAAAGACAGCTCCCCCGTATTTCCCCACTACCATCGGAAAACGCCAGATGTTACCAAGACCGATGGCTGAACCTGTGGCGGCAAAGATGAAAGCGATCTTCGAGCCCCAAAGGCCTCTTTGGTTTTGTTCCTGACCGTTCATGCTGTATCGTCTTGAGCGCGTTCTCCCCTACGTTCTTTTTTTATCGCGTTTTTTTTATCACAAAACATGGCGATTGGTAAAGAATAGCTTTCCTATGTCGCTCATCCCGTCAATTTTCTAATAAAGATGAGTATGATGATAATAAGCGCTGGTGCCAAATACTTCACACTGAAGACCCAAAGGGATTTCAGCTTAAAATGGTCATTCCCGGAGGCTATCTCCTTTAGTGCATTTTTGACCTTCCAAACATAGGAGATAAACAAGCAGACCGCAAGGGCGCCCAAAGCCAACACGATGTTGCCGAAGACGAGGTCCATCTTACTCAAGAAACCCCAGCGCGTCAGAGTTTTTACTCCTCCCACTGATAGGGCCGAGGGAATTCCCAGAAAAAAACAAAATCCGCCGACAAGGAACGTTGCCTTCTTTCGTGACCAATTACGCTCATCCACAAAATAGGCTACAGGAATCTCCAGCATGGAGACGGTTGATGTCAAAGCTGCCAAAAGTAGAAGGAAAAAGAAGAGGACTCCGAAGATGTAACCACCAGGAATTTTAGAGATGATGAGAGGGAAGACCTGAAACATGAGTCCTGTGTCGATAGAAAAATTCTCCGGACTGACTCCCGGCGTGGCAAAAAGAGTGGGGAATATGATGATTCCAGCAAAAAATGCGATGAGAGTGTCTGAGAAAGATACCCATCCAGCCGATGTGACAAGGTTGTCTTTTTTGGAAAGGTAACTGGCATAGGTGATCATCGTGCCCACTCCCAGCCCTAATGAAAAGAATGCCTGTCCCAGGGCGAAAAAAATGACAGTAGTGTTTAGCTTTGAAAAATCAGGTTTGAGATAGAATGCGAGTCCTGTGCTTGCACCAGGGAGGGTCACTGCCCTTATTGCAAGGATAATGATCAGGCCGAGCAGGACAGGCATAAGCATCTTTGCCCATCTTTCGATTCCCGCCCGAACTCCCCTTGAGACGACATATGTCGTGATTGCGATGATCACAAACAAACAAAATATCATCCCCAAAGGATCAGCGGCAAAATTCTGGAAAAGAGTGCCTGACTGCGTCAAAGTGATCTCTCCTCGGAAGGCACCGGTCACAGTTTTGTAAAAATAGCCGAGTGCCCAACCAGCTATAACACCGTAATAGGAAAGTATGCAGGCGCCTCCTAAGGCTCCCATGTAGCCGAACAGTTGCCAGAAGGAACGGGGTTTGATGGCATTGTAAGCCCCCACGGGATTTTTGGCAGTATGTCGGCCTAGAGTGAATTCTGCCAACATAACCGGGAATCCGATGAAAATGATCGCCAGTATGTAACAGAATACAAAAATGGCACCGCCATTTAGGCCGACCATAAGAGGAAACCGCCAGATGTTGCCTAAGCCTATGGCTGAGCCAGATGCAGCAAATACAAAGGCGATCTTGGATCCCCAGCTGCCTCTTTGACTGGTTTCTTGGCCGCTCATGTCTTTCACTCAGGAACGAGTTCTGCTACGTCTTGTCATTTTTCACGTATTTGTACCATAACAGCACATCCAGGTAAAGCAGAAACTCTGCGGAATAACAGTTTTCTCCACCACACAATTGGATCACTCAACATCGCAATGTGAATCCATGCCATCACAGCTTAAGGATTCTTTCCTCGGCTTGATAAATGTTGTATATTCACCTCAGAGCTATTAAAATCATAGGTTAATTCAAAAAAGGAGAAAGTAAGCCATGCCCAAAGCCGAGATCAAGCCGGATGTTTTTTATATAGGGGTCAATGACCGTACAACTGACCTTTTTGAAGGTTTATGGCCCATCACTCAAGAGGGGGTCTCTTACAATTCCTATCTTATCAACGATGAGAAAAAGGCCATTATCGATCTGACCAAGTCGATCAAAGGCGACGAGTATTTTGCAAAGATCGATTACATCACCGACATCACCGAGATCGACTATGCCATCATCAATCACATGGAACCCGATCATTCCGGGCTTATTCGGACGTTGAGAAGAATTGCCCCGGATGTGACCCTTGTCGGGTCGGCAAAGACCAAGGATATGCTGGAGAAATTCTTCTCTATTACAGATAATGTTTTGGTGGTCAATGATGGAGACACTTTAAGACTAGGGAAAAGAACTCTGAATTTTTTCTCTACTCCATTCCTGCACTGGCCGGAGACCATCATGACCTATGACCCTTCGGACAGGATCCTGTTTAGCTGTGACGCTTTCGGAAGCTATGGTGCCATCCGCGGGGCTCTCTTCGACGATGAAAGCAAATCCAGGGATTTTTACCTCAAGGAGGCCCTCCGCTATTATGTGAATATCTTGGCGAATTTTAGCCCCCGGGTTCTGGCAGCCATCGAAAAATTGAAGGGGCTTCCCACAGACATTGTCGCCCCTTCCCACGGGCTCATTTGGAGGAAAAATATCCCCCTTATCCTGGACCTCTATAAGAAATGGGCGGAGTGTGCCAATGGAGGGACGGAACCGGGCGTGACTCTTATCTATGGCTCCATGTACGGAAACACAGAAGTTGTGATGAATGCTGTTGCTGAGGGCATTGCGGCTGAAGGAGTTTCGCTTGATATCTTTGATGTCTCCCGCAATCACGTCAGTTACATCCTCCCCTCTCTCTGGACGAAACGTGGCGTCATGATTGGCGCCCCAACCTATGAGGTTTCTCTTTTCCCCACGATGATCGAAGTTCTCAACATGGCCGCCCGCAAGCGGATCCAGTACAAAAAGGCCGCATATTTTGGGAGTTATGGTTGGAGTGGAGGAGCCCTCAAGGGCGTCAAAAAGATCGTGGAACCATTGAAATGGAAGATCGCTGATTCCTTTGAGTTCATCGGTAGCCCAACAAAGGAAGATATCGCAACAGCCAGGGAATTCGGGCGAAAATTCGCCCGGATCGTAAAGTCCTGAATCAAGTTTTCATAGACCTAAGTGCTCAAATACGAGTCTTTTACACAAAACTCTTCCTCTTAATGGTGGGAATCCGGATATTTTTTCTCTCCGGCTAAAATGCTGATTTTAAGCTGATTTTGACGAGGGGGCAGAGGACAGGTTGCATATGGCGTGTAAGCACAGGGAGGGTTAAAAGCTCTATTGAAGTTCAGGCTCACCTTTCCATCCTCCAGGATGTATGCGTTCATGAAGCGGGAGGCCTCATAGGTCTTTTTGCCATTTGTATCGTCCCCAAATATGAAAAAAAGTGTTTTGGGCTTACCTGAGAATGCATCAAGCCGGTAGACATTCCCATCGATCTTGAGTTCGGTGCCTTGCTCCGCTGTCATTGTGACCGTCCCGTTGTCTAAGAGAAAACTCCCCGCTAAGGGAGGGGCCGAGCCCTCTGGGAGCTTGATGGGATTTTCCTCCGAAGTTCCAAACCTGTTTACTCCCTCTTTCAGCCAAAACAGACCGGCGATATTCAGCCAGCTCGTGGGGGCTCTCATTTCTTTATCGCGTTTTTCCCTCCATCCTAATTCTTCCTGGATAAAAGCCAAATCATCATCTCCGGGTAAAGCTCTTGAGTGAGCCGGGGGGATCATTCCCAGTATCGTCAGACACATGGCCATAATAAGAGTGGTTATTGTGTTGGTCTTCATGAGCTACTCCAGTTCGTATTTGAGTTTACCAATATTAGGGAAATTGTTGAGTATGTCAAATCGTTTTGGTCACAGATGTGTGCGTGCAGATAGAAAGTCCTGAAAAAGTATGATAGAATACAGCTCACAAGATTAACTCAA
>CAZXJE010000183.1:0-6906 GCA_964640835.1 uncultured Eubacteriales bacterium | reverse complement strand
TCCGAAGCCGGTTTCGAAAGCCGTTAAGTTACTTTCCAGGTCATTTGTCCTACTGACAGATTCCAAAGCACTTTTCAGGTCTTTATATTGAAAAGGAAGCAGTCCAGTCCCCGCTGAATATCCGATGAGTGCGATGTTCGCCGAACGGATAGACCCCATTTTTAGTGCGATTCCTGAAGCATCATAAGCACTGAATGTGATGTCTTTGTTTTCAAGATGATGCAGAATCTTATCGTCGAATCGATCGGCACTTTCAATGTTCACAAAACAGAGTCCTCCTCGGCGAAGGAACTTCAAGTTTTTGTAGGTCTCCTTCTCATCAAAAGAGTAGAGGATATCTGCTGTGCCGGCTCTTATCATTGGGCTCTGGTAAGCGCCCAGCTTCAGATGGGCCACCACAGATCCCCCTCGTTGGCTCATACCGTGAGTTTCTGAACCCATAACACCCAATCCAAGTTTGAGCCCGAGTTGAGAAAATATCCTTGCTGCAAAGAGAATCCCCTGCCCGCCAACACCTGCTAGAACGATCTGTATATTCATGGCACGACTTGAACGATAGCTCCCCTCGGACACACTTTAACACACACTCCGCAATCCACACACAACGTCCGGTCGATCTCTGCTATTTCCTCTTCCTCGTTCATAAGAAGAGCCGGGCATTCAAAATAATCGACACAGTACCTGCAGCCGTTGCATTCATCCGTGATCGCGACCTCTATCCGGCATTCTCGGATCGTATCCTGATAATGGATAATACAAGGATGTCTGGCGACAATAACAGCGATCCCGCCATCCTCTTTCTTAGTGTACTGTCTCGCCTCCTTCAGGAGTTGGACCAGACCCTCGACATCATAGGGATCTATGGTTTTGATCCATTTCACACCGCACCCCCGGATCAAAGCCTCTAGTGGAATCTTTTGGCCTTCCGTACCTTCCGCCGTCACACCGATGCCCGGTGTGGGTTGCATCCCTGTCATGGCTGTTATTTCATTATCCAGGAGCATGAGGATAAAGCGTGCATTGTTGTATACCGCGTTAATGAGCGAAGATGTTCCCGAATGATAGAACGTGGAATCCCCCATTGTGGCCACGATCGGGATGTCGTTTTTATCCTGATGATAGGCTTGATAAAATCCACTGGCCAAAGTGATCCCCGCCCCCATATCGATAACAGTGTCCACAGCCTGCAGGTTGAGCCCCAGCGTGTAACATCCGATATCGCTGGGATAGATGGCTTTGGGAAGGGCACGCTTGATTGCAAAAAAAGCGGGACGCTCTGGACAGCCGGCGCAAAGAGTGGGCCGTCTCGCCGGAAGCTCAAGCTCCTTTACCAGTTCTTCCAGACACTCATCTTTGTCCATCTCTAGGTCAGAGATCTTAAGCTTTCTCAACACATCTGACAGAATCTCTTGTATCACTTCGGGAGTGAGTTCTCCTTGGAGCGGAACGTGGTCCGTCAATCGCCCCCACACCTTGCTCTTATCGAAAATCTGAGACTCGATGACGGAATCGGTCTCTTCAAGGATCAACACTTTTTCATGCCGGCTAATAAAATCTGCGATCCGTCTCTGCGGCAATGGATAGGGAGTGCCGATCTTCAGCATGTTCACGTCCTCTTTGATGTCAAAGTCTTCCAGGAGATCCAGAAGAACAGCAAAACTCACGCTGCAAGTGATGATGCCAAGAGGTCCTTCATCCTTGGAACCCACTTCATAATTCCACGTGCTGTCCCTCTCGAACCTCTCCTGGATCTGACTCAAGATCTCGTTCAGCTTCTTGTGGAGGATGTAGCGGTACCGAGGCGTGGCTGCCCACCGCCCGGGGTCTTTTTCAAAATTTGCCTGTCTGTCGATCACTTCGGGAGGCCCGAGTTTGACACTTTGCTTCCCATGAGAGATCCTGATCGTCGGTCTCAAGAGCACAGGGATTTGATAGGTCTCCGAGAGTTCGAACGCTTCCTTCACCATCTCTTTGGCTTCTTGGGGAGAGGAAGGGTCGTATACGGGCACTTTGGCGAACATGGCGAAAAACCGGGAATCCTGTTCGGTCTGGGAGCTGTGCGGCCCGGGATCATCACAACTGATAATGACCATCCCTCCGACGACACCCGTATAAGCAGAACTCATAAGCGAATCCGCAGCGACATTCAATCCCACCTGCTTCATGGCCACAGCAGATCTTTTCCCCGCCCAACTGGCCGCCAGGGCATTGTCAAAAGCGACCTTTTCATTCACCGACCATTCGATATAAGTATTCAATCCCAGCTCTTTTTTAAAAGCTACAGCTGCAGGGAGAATTTCAGAGCTGGGAGTGCCGGGATAGGAGGTCAGCACATGACATCCGGCCTCGATGATGCCTCTGGCTACGGCAACATTTCCCAATAACACTTGAATGTCTTCGCCCTTTCCCATTTATCTATACTAACTTTTGGTATATGTTCTGGAAGACCTCGATAAATTTCTGGTTCTGTTCCGGAGTTCCGACCGTCACACGAAAAAAGTTCGGTCGTCCGTACATCGCCAGATGCCTGACTATAACACCCATTTTCTGCATATCCTCACAGATCTTTCGTGCATCCGTTTTTGCATCTATCGTCACAAAATTGGTCTCAGAGGGGATATAATCCACAGACATCTCCCGGAAGCTCTGATAGAGAAAATTTTTTCCCGCTTCATTCATCTCCAGAGTTTTTTTCACATGCGCTTTATCATCCAGCGCAGCAGCCGCACCGACCTGAGCAAACATGTTGACCGAAAAAGGAGGGCTCACCTTCCAGATAGCCTCGAGAAAACTCTCTTTGGCCACACAATACCCGACACGAAATCCTGCTAAACCATACAGTTTAGAGAACGTCCGCAAGACCAGCACATTACGACCCTCTTCCACAAGTTTTAACGTCTGAGGATAATTTTCTTTATCCGCATATTCATAATAGGCCTCATCACAGACCACAAGAACATCTTCGGGTATTTTATCCATAAAGGATGAAAACTGCTGCCGGTCGACAGAAGTCCCGATCGGATTCATGGGCAGATCCAGATAGATGATCTTTGTTTCATCATCGACCGCTTCGAGGATTCGTTCGAGGTCATGACAATATTTTTTCAGTGGGACCTCGACCAAAGCACAGTTCACGATTTGTGCCGTTATTTTTGGCATGATAAATGCGGATTCGCTCATAATGAGCTTGTCTTCAGGATTTAAAAATGCGATTCCTGTCAAATAGATCAACTCTGTCGTGCCATTACCTACGAGGATATTCCCTGGAGAAAAGCCCAGGTGTTCTCCCAATTTCTCTCGCAAGAGATAACAGCTGTTATCCGGATAGAAATTGCTCTCCTCGAGTGCATTTCTAATTGCATCGAGAGCTAAAGGAGAGGCACCGAAAGGATTCTCATTGGATGCCAGCTTGCAGATCTCTCCCTCTAATCCAAGTTCTCTTCTAAGAACTTCAATCGGTTTCCCTGGCTCGTACTGTTCGACATTAAAGACGCAAGCTTTTATTAGATTTTTCATGGCTCCTGATAAAGAAGGGTTTCTTTTAAAGAATTGTGATAAATATTTTTGGATAGAAAAAGTTCTAAAAAGTCCATATGCAAAGGAGTAAAGAGAATTATGCCAGATTTAAAAACAAAATTCGAGCACAAATTGTTATTTTTGACATCATCTACTGCCTGTGCTATAAGTTTTTTGCCTGAGGGAGGGCAAGACATGATCAGACAAATCAGTCATCTTGGGATAGCGGTAAAGGAACTCGAGGAATCCATGACTTTTTACAGGACAGTCTTGGGCCTGGATCCATCTGCTCCCATTATTGGAGGAAACGGTACGATCAAGGCGAGTATGATCAAGGTAGGAGAAGTCCATATCGAGCTCCTACAGCCCCTGGGAGAAGAAGGTGTGATGACCAAGTTCCTGGAAAAACATGGCGAGGGATTTCACCATGTCTGCTACGAAGTGGAAGACCTCCATGTTGCCATTGCATCCATCAAAGACGCTGGAATTGAGGTTCTTGGCAAACCGATGGATGGTGTCGAGGGACTGAGCATTTTCCTCCACCCGCGTGACACGCACGGCGTACTGACAGAGCTCGTCCAGAAGGACAGAGAAAAAAAGGCGCAAGAGACTGACTGAAACGGGAGGAAACGTTATGAATTTTGAACTCACAGAAGAACAGATCATGTTCCGTGATATGGCCCGAAAGTTTACCGATTTGGAGATCCTGCCCACCCTTAAAGAGAACATCCGCCAGGAAAAATTTGACCCGAGTATCATCAAAAAGATGGCGACACAAGGACTTTTAGCTCCTCATATGCCTGAGGAGTATGGAGGATTGAACCTCGATTACGTCACTTCGGTCATCATATGGGAATCTCTCTCGACAGCAAGCCTGGCAGTGACACAGGCCGCGGTGAGCGGGCCCATCCAGCCGGCAACAAACCTCCTGGATGCGGGGTCTGAAGAACAGAAAAAGAAATATCTCCCAGCAGTATGCAAGGGTGAAAAAGTCATGTGCGGAGCCGTTGTAGAGCCTAACGCCGGGAGCGATTCTTCCATGATCGAGACAACAGCGGTGCGCAGCGGAGACCACTGGGTGATCAACGGGACAAAGATATTCATAACTAACGGAGAATTCGCAGACATTATCCTGTTTATTGCTCAAACGGATAAAAGCAAGGGGCTTAAGGGATTGGCCACGTTTATCGTGGAGAAAGGCACACCCGGTTTCTCCAGCACACCACAGAAGGGGAAGATCAGCTGGCGCGGGGGGAGTGAGGGGACTCTACGATTTACTGATATGGAATTGCCCCTCGAAAACCAGATAGGGGAGACGGGAAGAGCGTTGAGGGATGCCCTGCGGGGTATCGATACGGCCCGGCTATTCTTGGCCGCCGGTGCCTTGGGACTGGCACAGAGCTGTCTAGAATCAAGCATAAAATACGCTTTGGAACGAGTCCAGTTCGGGAAGCCTATCGGCGGTCATCAGTTGATCCAGGAAATCATTGCCGATATGGCCACCAGGATCGAGGCGGCCAGATGGCTCACCTACCGCGCCGCAGACCTTAAATCGCGTGGAGTTAGACATATCAAGGAGATGTCATACGCCAAGTATTTCACCACAGAGGCCGCACTCTGGGTGGCTTCACAAGCTGTGAAGATCCACGGGTCTTTCGGGACCATCGATGACTTTCCCGTGGGCCATCACTACCAGGATGCGATCACAGCCACCATATTGGGAGGCACAGCCCAGATGCACCAGTTGACCATCGGACAACAACTTTTGGAGATCCCGGCATTCAGGTAGTAGAGATAACTTGGCTTGTAGCTAGTTAAATAGATTAATAGATAGATAAAAAAATATAAATATACGCAGCAAGAAACAGCGAGAGAGAGAAAACAACAACCAGTGGAAAAGAGATTTGACGCAATCATCGTCGGTGCCGGGCCTGCGGGCTGTCTTTGCGGTTACACACTTGCCAAAGCCGGCTTAGAGACACTAATCGTCGAAAGGGGCAAATTTCCTGGCGCTAAAAACATGTGGGGCGGAGCCTACTATGGGCCTCTCCTCCATGAGATATTCCCCGATTTCTGGGAGGAAGCTCCCATCGAGAGATACATCCTTAGACGCAGATTTTCTTTTCTCACCGAAGACTCATCTCTGTCCATAGAATTCAGCACACAAAAATTCAGAGAGCTGCCTTATAACGGATTCTCTGTGCTGCGTGCCAAATTTGACCGGTGGCTTGCGTCTAAAGCCGAGCAGGCTGGGGCCATTGTGGCTTCTGGTCTCCAGGCCGATGACTTGCTCTGGGAGGGAAATCAAGTGTCGGGAATCAAGGCCGGAGGTGATGAGATTCCCGCCAATGTTGTTGTTGCCTGTGACGGGGTGAATTCCCTGATAGCCGAAAAAGCAGGGCTGAGTAAGAAACTCGCGGCCGAGAATCTCAAACAGGCAGTTAAAGAGGTTTTCCAACTAACTCGAGAAACGATCGAGCAGCGTTTTTTCCTTTGCGGAGAAGAAGGGATCGCCTGGGAATCGCTCGGATCCTTTACCCAGGATATTCCTGGAGGTGGTTTTATCTACACTAATAAAGATAGCTTATCAGTGGGTGTTGTCGTCCAGCTAAGTACTCTGGCCGAGAAAAAAGTCAAAGCGAATGACCTTCTTGAGAAGTTCAAACTACACCCCGAGATCGCTCCCTATCTCAGGGATGGCAAGCTTGTAGAATACTCAGCTCATCTCATCCCCACAGCAGGGAAGGCCATGGTGCCCAAACTTTACGGGGACGGCATATTGGTGGCCGGAGATGCCGCGGCCTTGACTCTGGTAACAGGATTGGCCCTGGAGGGAGCGAATTTCGCCATAGCCTCGGGAATAGCGGCGGCTGAAACAGTGATTGCGGCAAAAAAAGGTAAAAATTTCTCCGCAAACTCACTCGCATCCTATCAAGATAAACTCAAGGAGAGCTTTGTCCTTAATGACCTGGAGGTATTCAAGAAAGCTCCTGAGTTCCTCGAAAATCCACGCATTTATAAAGATTATCCTGAGATCGCCTGTGATCTGGCCAAAAAAATATTCACCAACGACGGAAAACCCAGAGAAAAAATGATCGCACTTCTCAAACAATCGACTAAAGACAAAGTGTCCTTTCTTCAAATTATCGGGGACCTCTGGAAGATCAAGGGAGCTTTATGAGCGACATCAAAATCGAGGACAAACTTGCCGTCAATAAATTCGACGTCGATGAGGATGTCCATATCCGACTCAATGACGAAAAGTGCCAAGAGTGTAAAGACCATCCGTGTATATACACATGCCCGGCTGAATGCTTTAAATGGGCCGAAGATCACATCACCTTTTCTTTTGAAGGCTGCCTGGAGTGCGGGAGTTGCCGGATCGTATGC
>CAZXJE010000182.1:0-6962 GCA_964640835.1 uncultured Eubacteriales bacterium | reverse complement strand
GTCAAGATCCTCTCGAACATGGATATCGCGGAAAAACGGCTGCCTCAGGATGGCCGGATCAAGATGAGAGTCAAGCTCGAGAACGGAAACAAGAAAGAAGTGGATATGCGGATCTCCAGTGTCCCCACGATCTTTGGAGAAAAGATCGTTGCCCGTATCCTTGATAAATCGATGCTGAAACTCAACCTGGAAGATTTGGGTTTCGAAAAAGAATCCTTGGAGTTGTTTAAGCAAGGCGTCAGAAGGCCCTGGGGGATCGTACTTGTCACAGGGCCTACGGGAAGCGGAAAAACAAACACTCTGTATTCAGCCATCTCCACGATCAACTCGATGGAAAAGAATATCATGACAGCCGAAGACCCCGTTGAGTTTTATATCCCCGGCATAAATCAGGTGAATATTCGAGATGAGATCGGGCTCAACTTTTCTACGTCACTACGAAGTTTCTTGCGTCAAGATCCGGATATCATGCTTGTTGGAGAGATGCGTGATTTTGAGACGGTCGACATTGCGATTAAGGCAGCGCTCACCGGACATCTTGTTTTTTCCACTGTCCATACCAATGATGCGGCGAGTACGGTCGTCAGGCTTGTGAACATGAATGTGGAAACTTTCTTAGTGGCAGATTCAGTGTTCATGATCGTCGCTCAACGTTTGGTAAGGCGGCTGTGCAAGAAATGTCGAGCAAAACACAATCTTACGACCGAAGCCCTCGTGGATATTGGATACTCGGCTAAGGAAGCACCGAAAGTCAAGGCCTACAAGCCCGTGGGATGTAACGTTTGCCACAACACTGGATACAAAGGGCGAGTTGGACTTTTTGAAGTTATGGAAGTGACAGATGAGGTCAAGGACCTTATTCTGGCCAAGGCCCATTCAAAGGAATTAAAAAAGAAAGCCATAGAGCAGGGAATGATCACTCTGAGGCGGAGCGGGCTTATAAAGATTAAAGAAGGTGTCACCTCGATCGAAGAAGTATTGAGAGAAACCGTGAGAGACATGGAGGTATAAAATGGCTTTAACAATCCAAGAATTATTGCAGATCGCTGTGGAAAAAGATGCCAGCGATTTGCACATCACAACTCATGTTCCCCCTCGATTGCGGATCCATGGAATACTCATCTCGCTCGACCACCCGCCACTCTCACCAGCGGAAACGAAGAATCTTATCTATGCCCTGTTGACCGACCGGCAGAAAAAAATGTTTGAGGAAAAAATGGAGCTGGATTTTTCATTCGGTGTTCAAGATCTTGGACGCTTCAGGGGAAATGTTTTCATGCAGAAGGGAGCCGTGGCCGCAGCGTTTCGAAGATTTTTGCCTGTCATGTGGAGTTTTTCCCAGTTGGGGATCCCCCAAAGGCTTGCCCAACTCTGCTATTTACCCAGAGGGCTGGTCTTAGTGACAGGCCCCACGGGATGCGGAAAATCGACAACATTGGCCTGTATGATCAACCATGTCAATAAAGAGAGGCCTGTCCACATTCTCACCATCGAAGACCCGATCGAATATTTCTTTACTCCCCAAAAATCCATCATCAACCAGAGAGAGCTTTTTGTGGATACTCTTTCCTATCCGAATGCTCTCCGGTCTGCTTTACGAGAGGACCCGGATGTTGTGCTGGTTGGCGAGATGCGAGACCTGGAGACAGTTGAATCTTGCCTCCGGGTAGCGGAGACCGGACATTTGACTTTCTCCACCCTGCACACTAATTCTGCCGTGGAGACCATCTCGAGAATAATCGATATTTTTCCATCGTCCTACCAGTCCCAGGTTAGAGTTATGCTGTCCATGTCTCTGGAGGCTGTCATAACCCAGGCGCTTTTGCCTCATGCCAATGGGAAAGGAAGAGTCCTTGCGATGGAGATCCTCATCCCGAATTCGGCCATCCGGAATCTCATTAGAGAGAGCAAAGAGCACCAGATCTATGCGGCCATGCAGATGGGACAGGAAAAGTTCGGGATGCAGACTTTTAATCAATCGTTGGCCAGCTTGTATTTTAAAGAACAGATCACATACGAGA
Organism: uncultured Eubacteriales bacterium; assembly: GCA_964640835.1. Taxonomy (GTDB): domain Bacteria; phylum Acidobacteriota; class Aminicenantia; order Aminicenantales; family Aminicenantaceae; genus WTAW01. The sequence continues at coordinate 4,941 of CAZXJE010000182.1, read as the reverse complement.
CGGCCATGAATATCACATCCAAGCAAGAAGAGTTAACGGATATCATTCAAAGAAGGGAAGGACTGAAAGTGACTTCAAGGTCCTTTTCTCCCGAGCAAATGAGAAAATAAAGAGGGGTGAACAATGCCTGTTTATCAATGGAAAGGAAAAAACCGTTACGGAGATATCGTCGAGGGAAAGCGAGTCGCACGCTCTGTGGAGGAGTTATCGGAGAACCTCCAAAGGGAGCAAATCACGGTCATCGATATTGAACGGAAAAAAGCAGAATTCCGGATACCTTTTCTCAAAACACAGAAGGTCAAACTTAAAGAATTGGCCGTGTACAGCCGGCAGCTCTCGGTTTTAATCGATGCCGAGCTCCCATTAATCCAAGGGTTGACGATTTTAGCCGAGCAGACGAAAAACAAGTATTTTAAGCAAGTGATCAAGGATGTCAGAGGCGATGTCGAAGCAGGATCGACCCTCAACCAAGCCAAGAAAAAATTTCCGAGGGTTTTTGACGACCTGTATTGCAACCTTGTCGCCTCCGGAGAGCAAAGCGGTTCTTTGGATATTATGTTGAGACGTTTATCCGAGTTTCTTGAAAAGATTGTTCGTTTGAGATCTCAGATCAAACAGGCGATGATCTATCCTTCGGCAATTATCATTTTTGCGGTTATAGTTGTGATTTTTATGCTGTGGAAGGTTATTCCTGTTTTTGCGAACATTTTCATAGAACTCGGGGCCACACTGCCCAGTCTTACAGCGTTCATAATGGCCTTGAGTAATTTTGTCCAGAAATACATCCTGTTAATATTCGCAGGAATTATTGCTATCGTCTTTGCTTTCAGGTATGCGAGACGAACGGAATCCGGGCGCAAAGTGATCGATCGATGGTTGTTGAGGATGCCACTTTTTGGTGCCCTCCTGGAAAAGGTGGGATTGTCTCGAGTGACGAGGACTCTGGCCACTCTCCTTTCCGGAGGCGTTCCGATGTTGGAGAGTCTGAAGATCACATCTTCGACCGCAGGCAACGTTATCATCGAAGATCAGATCATGCGAGCCCGTTCTCTAGTGGCTGAAGGGACGAGCCTCACAGACGCTTTCAAGGAGGTTGGTCATTTTCCCTTTATGCTCATTCAGATGATCGGAGTTGGGGAAGCTACAGGAACTTTGGATGAGATGTTGGCCAAGCTTGCTGATTTCTACGATGAAGAAGTGGAAGCGGCTGTGGCAAACCTTCTGTCCGTCATGGAACCTGTTCTGCTCATCTTTGTTGGAGGAATGGTCGGTACGATCGTTGTCTCCATGTATCTTCCGATATTCAGCCTCATTCAACAGTTGTAACGATAGTTCTCAAGGGCATAGGGAAGAAATAACTCCAGGAAGGAATGGGTAGCGCAGCTATCTCCGTCTCTAAAATAGGCGGGGAGGGATTACTGGAGCCTGCCATATGAGCACACGAAGAAAAGACATATTCTGGTTCATACTCCTACGAATCATCATCATCACAACCATGTTGATCTCTGTTGTCACCATCCATTATGCGACATCCGCCACTCTTTCGTTGAGTGCTTTTTACCTGATTTTCGCTGCATATTTTTTATCATTGGTGTATTTTCTTCTCTACATTTTGGGAAAAAATTACACATTGCAGGTCTATATCCAGATTTTCTTTGACCTGTTGTTGATCACAGCGCTTGTCTATTTCTCCGGGGGATTGAAAGGATCGTTCTATTTCCTCTATGTCTTTGAGATCATTGCTGCCAGCATCGTCCTCTCGAGCAGCGCTTCTTATATCACTGCCATTTTCTCAGGCGTTTTGTTCGCTGCCCTGATCGATGGGATGTATTTGGGAATTATTCCTTACTATTCGTCTGATTCATCAGCACCGATTTCGATGGATGCACTCATCACAAACGTATTCACCTCTTGGGGTGTGTTTTTTCTGGTCGCTCTTCTCATGAGTTACCTCACAGGAAAGTTGAGAAAGACGAGAGAAGAGTTAGACCGGGCGCAGAAAGAGCTCGAAGTCAAAAAAGGCCTGGCGCTTGCTGGAGAGATCTCTGCACATCTTGCTCATGAGATCAGAAATCCCCTGGCCGCAATTTCAGGCGCAATTCAGGTGTTGAGGAAGGAGATGGACTTATCCGGAGAGCAGCGGGATTTGATGAACATCGTGGTCAACGAGTCGGATCGGATATCTAAATCCATCGAACAGTTTCTCAATCTGGCTTCCCCAGGGAAACAGACGTTCATGGTCGTAGATCTTTCCCAGGTTTTAAAGGAAACCATCATGCTTCTCCAGAGGAGCGGGGAGTTGAACGGGACATACCGTGTTGAGGGTAATTATAGCGCTGCTGGCATCTATTGTTATGGAAATAGCAGTCAGTTCAAACAGATATTCTGGAACCTGATAAAGAATGCCATCAAAGCAATGCCGGAAGGAGGCACGCTAACCATCGATCTCAATCAGCGGAAGAAGAACGAGATCGAACTTAAGGTCATAGACAGCGGAAAAGGGATGGCAAAAGAAGATCAGGAACGGCTTTTCGAGCCCTTCTATTCCGGTTTTAAAACAGGAAAGGGAATCGGCATGGCGGTTGTTCGAAGGATTGTCGATGATTATAGCGGAAAGATCCAAGTCTCCTCAGAGCTCGATAAGGGAACAAAAATCGTCATCCTCCTCCCTCAAGGGAATCTCAATAAAAAAGATATCGTCAAAATGGAAAGAGAGAAGTTAAATGGTTAAAATACTTATTATAGATGATGAAAAGAGCATCCTCGATCTTTTGAGTGTTGTCTTTAAAAAAAAGGGGTATAGAGTTAAGACCTCACTGTCTGCAAAGACTGCACTCGAACTGATAGATAAAGAAGAGTTCGATCTCATTTTGACAGATATAAAGCTACCTCAAATGAGCGGAATGAAAATTCTCAAGTATGTCAAGGAGAAATATCCGGCGATGCCTGTCGTAATGATTACGGCATACGGAACGATCAAACAGGCTATCGAAGCTCTGAAGATGGGAGCGATGGACTATATTGTCAAACCTTTCAACATGGAAGAGTTAAAAATAATCGTTGCCCAAGGATTAGAGAACAGAAGGATCCAGCAAGAAAATGTGCTTTTGAAAAAGGACCTCGAAGAAAAGTATGGTATGAACAACATGGTAGGGAAAAGCAAGAAGATGTTGGAGGTCTATAACTTGATCGAAAAGATCGCCGTGACGGATTCGACGGTACTGATTTCAGGAGAAAGTGGAACAGGGAAAGAGATCGCAGCCAGAGCGATTCATTTTCACAGTCGCAGGCGGGAAAGGCCCTTTGTCTCCATCAACTGTGGGGCATTGCCAGAGAATCTGCTGGAAAGCGAACTTTTTGGCCACGTCAAAGGATCTTTTACGGGTGCCATCGCCAATAAAAAGGGAATGTTCGAGACCGCTGAGAAGGGGACTCTTTTTTTGGATGAAGTTGGAGAAATGTCTCCGTGGACACAGGTGAAGCTGTTGAGGACTCTCCAGGATAGGAAAGTCAGGCGTGTTGGGGGGACAGAAGAGTTCCCGATAGATGTGCGTATTATCGGGGCAACCAATCAAGATTTAAAGAAGAGGATCGAAGAGGGAAAGTTCAGAGAGGATCTTTTCTATCGGTTGAATGTGATCTCTCTAGAGCTCCCTCCGCTGCGGGATAGAAAAGAGGACATCCCCCTTCTCGTCAGCCATTTTCTCAGCAAGTATTGTGACAAAATGGGAAGGGATATGAAGAGGATGGCTCCGCGAGTCATGAAGGTGTTCGAATCCTATTCCTGGCCGGGGAATGTCAGGGAACTGGAGAACAGCATCGAAAGGATTATCGCAATCGAGGAACGGGAGACCATCACCGAGTCCAGTCTCCCGGAAGAGCTAGTCAGTCCTCAAAGGGAACAAGATCGAGGTTATGAGGTCAAGCCCGGTTTCGACCTCAATACGACTCTAGATGATATCTCCCGAAATTTTGTCCAGCAAGCTCTCCAAAGAACGAACGGAAATCTCAAAGAAACAGCAACTCTTCTCGGAATTAATTATCGATCTCTCCGCTATCTCATCGAGAAATTAGGCTTAAGATCAGCAAAAGAGGCAGAGCGTCAGCTTTCCTGAAAAAGAGCGCTGTGCCAAAAATTGTCATTCGAGACTGAGAAAATAACAATTATCGGCAATTTCCAGAGAAAAAATATTAATAAAACACCGTAACTCATTTAATATCAACAAAATAAACGAAAGAGGAGTTGGCACGTAAATTGCAGTTAGAAGTGTGTTATTAAAAATTTAAAACTGGTGATAAGGAAAACACCAGGGTAACCAAGGAGGTTTCAATGTTTAAGAGTAAGAAAGGTTTCACGCTGATTGAGTTGTTGATCGTTGTTGCGATTATCGGCATTCTTGCTGCACTTCTCATTCCTAATGCGATCACTGCCATGCAGAAGTCCAAACAGAAAGCGACCATGAAGGACATCACAACGATTTCAACGGCACTCGTCGACCATGTCACCGATAACGGAATTACTGCAGATCCCGGCCACGCAGGTTCCTATATTGCAGGTGATACTTTCTACCAAGCGCTGTGTCCCTTCTATGTGAAAGTTCTTCCCACAAGAGACAAATGGTCAAATTTCTATCAGGTTTATACGGGTAATTCAGCTACAGGCGTATTCGGAATTGTTCAAGTTGATCCCGGTGAGGACGAATTTATCGCTGCTTCCTATGGACGTAATAATGAAGAGGGCGGGCCTGGTGCTTATGCATATGATCCAATGGATCCTGAAGCAGGCTGGTACAATGTGACAACCATGGGAGATTTCGACGAAGATTTGGTCATGTGGAACGGAAACTGGGTTGTTGGGCCCAAGACCTACACAACAACTTAATAGCTGAATTAAATTCTGAGTGAAGCCACAGCGGGGCGGCACAGAGTGCCGCCCTTTTT
>CAZXJE010000181.1:1964-7074 GCA_964640835.1 uncultured Eubacteriales bacterium | reverse complement strand
AGAACGCCCGGCCGACCGTATGGGTTTGGAGTATGGAAGAGGCTAAAACAGAATTGATGAGCACGCCTATACAAAACAGCTTAGCCAGGATTTTCCAACCCAAGCCTTTTTTAATATAATACATCGGCCCACCGCGGACATTTCCCTGTTCGTCAATATCTCTATAATGGACAGCGAGTGTTATCTCTGTGGTTTTTGTCAGCATGCCGAGCAGGGCTAACAGCCACATCCAAAAGATAGCGCCGGGCCCACCGATGGATAGTGCCGTCGCCACTCCGGCAATATTTCCCATGCCCACGGTGCTGGCTAAAGCGGTCGCCGTTGCCTGAAAAGGAGTCATTTTTCCCTTTGCAACGGTGGCTTTTTGCTTAAATATCTTTCCGAATGTGTTCTGGAAAATAAATCCAATTTTTCTGAATTGAAAAAAACCGGATTTTCCCGTCAAAAACAACGCCACCAGGGCAATAAAGACCAATGTCCATGGTCCCCACAGGATGCGGTCGATCTCAGTAGCGACATCCAGGATTATTTCTAACATTGGAACCGGCGCGCGGTTTCAGGATCGAGGAATCTCTGAACTTCATATTGATATCCTTCCGGATCTTCGAAAAAAAAGCATTGGACCGGAAAACCTTCCGGCTGCTTAACCTGGGTCAACAGCTTAACGCCGCATTCTTTTAGGTAAGCATACCAGTCCTCCACATTTTCGGACACCAAAGTGACCAGCACCGCATTCGTCTCCTGAGCCTGGCAATGGCCCTTAGCCCCATCAACGATCCCCACAAAGGCTTTTTCCGCCACCCGATAGATACGGGCATCACCTTGATCGTCACTGAGCTCTAACTGGAGGACATCCTCGTAAAAACGTGCGGCCTGTGCCAGGTCGCGGTAATAAAGAAAGGTAATCTGTGATTGAAGAGACGGTCGTTTCATTTTGATTTGTCTTCTCCTACCTTAAAGTTTTTCTAAATCATCGGCCTCGGCCAGAACAGAAGCCTGGCAGGATATATTTGCCTTGTCCCCACCGATCAATTCCCGTCCTGCCTCAAATGCCCGCAGATTGAGCTCTCTAAACCTGTCCGGGACATACTTTGTGATGACTCCTTCCCATACCCGTGGAGAGATCTCAAAAAGGGAAGAAAGTGCTCCCAAAAGCAGGATATTGACAGCCTTCACATTACCTAGCTCCTTAGCTTTCTCAGTTGCATTGATGTAATAGACCGCCTGAGCTGTTTCCGCCAGGGTTTGTTTGATTATTTCGATTTCTGGATATTTGACCTGACCGGTGGTTACCGCTGCCGGCGGAATCCGGTATTCATTGACAATGGCGGTGCTGTCTGGATGAAGGTATCCAGCCATACGTATGGCCTCAAGCGGCTCAAAAGCCAAAAGATAGTCCACCGTTCCCTTCATGGACATGGGGGCATTCACCTTCTCTCCCCAACGGATATGGCTGATCACACTGCCGCTTCTAACGGCCAGGCCTAGAACATCCGATTTTTTCGAGTCATAGCCGGCAGTCATTCCCACCTCGGCCAAAACATCACCGGAGAGAACAGTGCCCTGGCCCCCGACTCCAACAACTAAAAAGTTTGTATTCTTCATGTTACTCACCTTCTTCCTTTTCTGCGGGCGGCTGAATGGCGCCGGTCGGACAGACCTGGCGGCAGATGTCACAGCCGGTGCACAGCGTGGGCTCGATGTGGGACTTGAATTTATTATTTCTAGGATTTTTTTCAGTGGAAAGTCCGATAGCAGGGCAGCCCACCTTAAAACAAAGCTGGCAGGCCACACATACACCCAAATCCACATGATAGGCGGGTTGGGGATTTTTGGAGACAAATACACATTCCCCCCGTGTTATCAAAACCGAAGGCCCTTCATAATCCAGACACTCTTTCAAACCGGCTTCCACTTCTTCGATATTAAAGGCATTCACCACCTTTACTTTTTTGACACCCATGGCTTTCACTAATGGTTCGATTTCAATCTTTTGTGCTGGCCGGTCCCGGGTAACCGCCCAGTCTACACCCGGATGGTCCTGGTGACCGGTCATGGCAGTTACACTGTTGTCCATCAGGATAACCACTCCCCTGCTGTGGTTGTGCACCATATTCACGAGTGGGGCCATACCGGAATGAAAAAAAGTGGAATCACCGATGGTGCAGACGCGGTTCTCGGGGAGGCCAGCCAGAGACATTCCATGTAAAACTCCAATACTGGCACCCATAGCGCCCATGGTGTGCTGAGCCCGGAAAGGAGGCAGGGTACCGAGATTGTAGCATCCGATATCACCTGCGACCGGGAGCTTCATTTTATTCAGAAGATAGAAGGTAGAACGGTGGGGGCATCCGGCGCAGAAAACCGGTGAACGCAGGGGAAGTTCCTGCAAGGCCTTCAGCCCGGTTTTATCGCTCCCTTGGACTTCGGATTTATCCTCACGCAAAAGCCCGGCCTTAATGCTGTACCTTTTAATGTCATCGGGCAAAAGCTCCAGACAGGGAGGGAACACTTCTTTCCCGATAACATCAATACCCATGGCCCGTATCTGTTCTTCCAGAACTGGATCAAGCTCTTCGATAACAACCAGCTTTTCCACCCCTTCGGCAAACTCTTTCATCATCTTTTTGGGCAGAGGATTGGTCATACCCAATTTTAAAACTGAGGCCTTGGGAAAGACATCGCACACATAGGTATAGATGACCCCGCTGGTGATAATTCCGAGTGAGCGGTCTTTCCATTCGATGCGGTTGAAAGGAGCCGTCTCCGCATATTCAGCCATATCCAGCAAGCATTGTTCCACCCGGGGGTGCATATGCCTGGCATTGGAGGCGGTGCAGTTGTATTTCTCGGGATTGCGGGGGAAAGGATCCACACCCTCCGGGGTTTGCGGCCGGCTGCCCAGATCGACCACACTCTTGGAATGGGAGGTTCGCATGACAGTGCGAATTAAAACCGGGGTATCAAATTTTTCCGAGAGCTCCGCCGCCAGAATCACAAAATCTTTGGCTTCCTGGCTGTCGGACGGCTCCAGCAGTGGTATCTTGGCCAGGCGGGCATACCAGCGGTTATCCTGTTCATTTTGGGAGCTGAAAAGCCCTGGATCATCTGCCGTAACCACAACCAGAGCGGCCTCGACTCCTGTGTAGACTGCATACATTAGCGAGTCGGCAAGAACATTGACACCGACCTGTTTGGTGGTTACCAGACACCGGCGCCCGGAATAAGCCGCCCCGGCCCCAGCATCCATGGCAACCTTCTCGTTGGTCGACCACTCGGTATATATTTCTTCGCCATATTCTTCGGCTATGGTCCTGATGATTTCAGAGCTAGGGGTGCCAGGATAGCCCAAAGCTATCTGTACGCCGGCTTCATAGGCTCCTCTCGCTACAGCTTCGTTTCCTGAAAGGATCGCTTTCACGGGTAATCCTCCTTGCTGTTAAGAATCTTCCTTGAGTACTAACAGGGCATCAACGGCCACAACTCCCTGGCCCTCGGGCATAATCAAAAGCGGATTGATATCCAGTGCCTCTATCCTGTCGGCCCAATCGACAGCTAGCCGGCCGACACGGATAATTGTTTCGGTCAGGGCCTCCAGATCCGCCCGGGGAGAACCGCGAAATCCATGAAGCAATTGACTCGCCTTGGTCCTTTCGATCATCTCCTGGGCTTCACCCAGGCTTAAAGGAGGAATGCCGAGAGCCCGGTCCTCGAGGATTTCAACCATGACTCCTCCCAACCCAAATATAACTGCAGGACCGAAATAGCGATCCATAAGGATGCCGACAATCGCTTCAGCAACCGCCCCAACGATCATTCTCTGGCAGAGCACACCTTCAATTGAGGCTGAAGGATCATAGGCCCGGGTTTTCTTGATTATATCTTTATAGGCGCATGCTACTGTATTTTCATCCTTGACATTCAATTTGATAATACCTGCTTCGGTCTTATGCTGGATCTGTGGGGAGATGACCTTCAGGGCTACAGGATATCCAATCTCCTGAGCGGCATGAATCGCCTCCTCTGCGGATTTGCACAAGACCTCACGGGCGCATGAAATACCGTAAGCAGTCAGCACTTTTTTGCTGTCGTATTCTGATAAAATCAACCGGCCGGAGTGCATATAAGAATCTACTTTTGGTGCAGGGGCTGCGGATTTCTCCTGTTCCTCTTTTTTAAGCTTCATTTTTCTTTTAAAATCCGCGTAAGAAAATAAGGACTTTATCGACTTTAATCCCTCGCGTGTGCCCTGGAGCAGAGGCACTTTCCCCAGGTCAAGAATGGAGCTTATATCGGGATGGAATCCGACTGAGGGATTTGAAATCACAACCACAGGTTTCGCACTCTCTTGGAAAACCTTTACCGCCGCTTTGGCCACACTCGCATATTGATCCACCTGTTTGGGCGCCATACCATACGGTACATCCTGAGAAATCAGCACCAGATCGGCTTTTTCTTCCTGGGCCGCAGCCATTAAACAGGTTTCATAGGTTTCTTCGATCCTCCCATAACCCCAAACATCGATAGGATTGTCTAGGGCGGTATAGGGAGGAAGGACCTGCAGAAGTCTTTTTTTCCCTTCTTCCGACCAGGCGGGATAGCGCAGGTTCAGCTCTTCACCCAGATCCGCTAAGAGGCCGATGACTCCCCCTGAGAGGCTTAATGAAAAAATGCCGTCTCCGGCTGGCAGCTTGGGGAGAAGTTTCGAAAACAGCTCCGCCGTTTCAAACATCTCATCAAAGTCATCCACCCGGATGATCCCCAGCTTTGTAAACAAAGCGTCCTGCACATCATCGGAGCCGGCAATAGCACCGGTATGGGCAACAGTCGCCCTTTGAGCCAGCTCCGAGCGGCCGGCCTTGATCAGGATGATCGGTTTCCCCTTTTCCCGGGCTCTTTCTGCCAGTTCGGGAAGGCGCTCGGGCTTGCGAAACTGCTCGATAAAGGCCAGTATTATATCTGTTCCAGGGTCTTCCAGCATATAGGAGATAAAATCAGTACTGTCCACCACAGCTTCATTCCCGGAGGAGCAGAGCAGACTGAAATCCAGGCCACGGGTGCTGTTCGCCACACTTATGGTGAGATAACCGCTTTGGGCGATCAAGCCAAT
>CAZXJE010000181.1:0-1864 GCA_964640835.1 uncultured Eubacteriales bacterium | reverse complement strand
TGGCAACTTTTTTGTAAATATCGGCTATGGCCCTGGTTATAGGTCCAGTTTTGCCGTCACCCACATCCAAACGGTCAACAGACACCGCCGGCATAATCTCCCAACCCGTGCCCAGAAAAAAGAGCTCATCGGCCAGATATAATTCCGTACGGTCCACTTCACGCTCAACAAAAGGAATTCTCAAAACATCCTTCAATAGATACATTACCGTTTCTCGGGTAATGCTCTCCAGTATCCCGTTCGTTACAGTCGGCAGAATGACTTGTCCGTTCCGGACTAAGGCCAGACAGGCCCCGGGCCCCTCTGTAACCTTTCCACGCCCATCGAGAAGAATAGCCCAATCATACCCGCTCACCGTTGCCTCCATAGCTGCTAATCGTCCGTTATGATAATTGGAGAAACATTTCAATCGTGGCGGGAGTACATTATCTGAGATCCTGGTCCAGGAGCTGACACAAACATGCAGAGCCTGATCCATATCACTGTAAGAATCAAAGGGCCAGGAATCGATAACCAGCTCTGTCGGTTTTCCCGGCTGTGCCTGAAGAAGCTCCCGCACGATTCCCTTCTGAAAAATATAAGGACGTATGTACACGTCCGTTCTATATTCATTGGCCCTAAGCAGGTCCAAAACCGCTTTATTTAAATCTTCCAGCTTGTATTCAAAGCCGTAACGGACCATTTTGATAGAGTTGAGAAAACGAACCATGTGTTCATGAAGGCGGAATATATAGAGCTGTTTATCGCTTTCATTCCAGTAGGCTTTAATCCCCTCAAAGATGCCGGCTACAGAGGCATGGCCCACAGAGTTTATGTGGATCATTGCATCCGCCCATGGAATGATTTCACCGTTTCTCCAAATATTGGAAGCCAACTCTTCCTTATAAATTGCCATGATTTTTTGTCTCCTTTCTCTTCACAGGCCCCTTGCCCTGAATATTAAATCTTCATTGGCTCATCTTAACATATGATCCCTAATAATTCACTCACAAGCTATTAGAATTCCCAGATACACTTGTTCTCATTCTAAAAGTGATATTAACAAATGCATCTTTTATTAGCATATTTCATGCGTCTCTTCTGGGCGCCCGGCTTATATTCATTGCCTCAGATAGTTTTGCTTCGCTCAAATGCATGTTCGGTCCAAGTGTACTCATTATAATTTGTGACTTTGGACCTTTATAAACTTTGTCTTTCATGATATTTTCGTCTCTTGTATTTTATTTTGTCGACTGTTTTTTGTCAACAAAAAAATCTTGATTTTTAAATTATACTATTATATAAGGTATTTATGAAACAGAAAATTCTTGATGAGGATGAAATTGAAAAAATCATTATTCGCATATCAAATGAGATTTTAGAAAGAAATCTCGATCCCATAACTCTTATCATTATAGGTATAAAGAATAGGGGAGATATATTAGCCAAAAAAATAGCAGAAAGAATTGAATCCACAGGTAGGAAAAAAATTGCGACATCGGAAATTGATATAACATTTTATCGAGATGATGTTCATCTGAAGGCATACAAATATATTGTGAAACATGAAATTCAATTTGATATTACTGACAAAAATATTGTACTTGTGGATGATGTAATATTCACAGGAAGGTCAGTTCGAGCAGCAATTGATGAACTTATTGATTCTGGAAGACCTAACTCAATTCAACTTGCAGTATTGATTGATAGAGGCGGTAGGGAACTTCCTATCCAACCAGATTATATGGGAAAAAAGATGTTTGTTAAATTAGATAGGAAAGTATTAGTACATCTAAAAGAAGTCGATGGTGAAGATAAAGTTTTTATTTCTGGTTCTTCTCCCATTTAGTTGGTAAAAGCCTGGATGATTTTAAGTGAAAAGTAC
>CAZXJE010000180.1:0-7074 GCA_964640835.1 uncultured Eubacteriales bacterium | reverse complement strand
GTAGGCTGTGGCCGAACACCACAAGCGTACTTTTGATCTCCACGTTGATCCTGAGGATGTGCTCATCGGCCCAGGTTCAAAGGAGTTGATGTTTCTCCTCCAACTCACTTACTTCGGCGATTTAGTGATTCCTGCGCCCAGTTGGGTTTCTTATGCCCCCCAGGCAAGAATTATCGGTCGCGATATACTATTTTTACCCACCCAGTTTGAGAACGACTGGCATCTGATGCCTGAGGAATTAGAGAAGCTCTGTTTCTTGGATAAAGAGCGGTTTCGGCTCCTCATCTTAAATTATCCGCTCAATCCCACCGGCACAACTATGACAGAGCAACATTTGAAGGAGCTGGCAGAAGTGGCTGAAAGGAATCGTATGATCTTGCTCTCCGATGAGATATACGCCAAAATCCATCATGAGGGAACGCATAAATCCATTGTTCCCTTTTATCCGGAAGGCACTATCTTCTCCGGCGGTTTGAGCAAGTGGTGTGGTGCAGGAGGCTGGCGATTAGGAGTTTTTGTGTTTCCACGGCCTCTTAGATGGCTGCAAAATGCCATGGCCGCTGTGGGTACTGAAACCTTTACCTCAACGAGTGCTCCCATCCAGTACGCGGCCGTCCGGGCCTTTCAGGAAGGGCCTGAGATCGAAGAATACCTGAAAAGGTCCCGACGGGTTCTGAAGGCATTGGGAAACAATATCGCAGACAAGCTGGCAGGGTGTGGAGCCAAAATCCGCTCTCCCCACGGTGGATTTTATCTCTTTCCCGACTTCTCTCCATTTAGGGAGAAGCTCGCCGCACGAGGCATCCAAAACAATTCGGAGATGTGTCGCCGCCTTCTAGAAGATACAGGTGTAGCCATCCTTCCAGGGAGTGAATTCGGACGAAGTCCAGAAGAACTGACTGCGCGACTCGCCTATGTCGATTTTGACGGTAGGGCCGCCATTGAATCGCTCGAATCTCTCGCGGATAGCACTCCTTTAGAGGAAGATTTCCTCAAAAAACACTGTGGGAATGTATTAGAGGCTATCGACCGCATCTGCAACTGGATAAATCCCTAGGAGATTGGGGACGGGCCACAGCAAATACTTGAATACAAACGATTTAATTCATTTTATCGCCTAGAATAAGGCTTTAGAGGCATTATTTTGGGGGTCAAAACAGTCATTTAAGCGGATAATAATAGCTCATTGAAGTAAATATCCTTACACGCATATTTTGACCCTCAAAATGATGCGTTTAAGCCTATTTTTTGTTGAAAAAATCGAGTTAACTTATTTATTATCAATGAGTTTCTGAGGCCCGTCCCCATTCAGTCCATTCAGTCCCATTCAGCATCAGCTTTGATCGTCATCAGGTGAATCTTTTACGAATTCTTTTCGGAATTCCTCTTCATCTAATTTTAACAATTCAAATATTTTTTTTAGAAGATTATCCATATTAATAGGCTTGGTGATAAAATAGTCTGCCCCACTATCAAATGCCTCTTCCAAGCCAAATCGACCTTTGTAAACACCAGTCATCATAATGACTTTTGTTTTCTCCAACTCCGGAGTAGATCTGATCGTTTTACAGAGGTCCACACCGTGGATCTTTGGCATGAGCATATCACTGATAACGAGGTCTGGGTGCTCCTTATTAATCAAGTCAAAACCTTCCTCTCCATCATTGGCACTATAAACCCAAAACCCACGCATGATCAGGCTTCTCTCAAGTAGAGCAAGAGTTGCCCTATCATCATCCACTACGACTATTTTTGTACTCATTATTATCTAGCTATGGTCTATTCTTGTTTCCCAAATTCTTTATACCACATTGAAAAAACATCTTCAACGAAAAGGAGATATTCATATTTCGATTATTTTCAGATTGACATCACGCAATGGATAGGCTTCAATCTCAGGAACACTAAATACAAAGAAACGAAAAAACGCAATTAACTATGATGGCCGACGAATTATAGCCCAAATGGTAAATGGGTAAATGGGGGTAAATGGGGACGGGCCACAGCATGTTATTGAATTTAATTAGGTTACCCTCTTATTCCATACCTAAAAAGGTCTTAGAAGTAACTTTTTAGGGGTAAAATTAGGTTCTAAGCCATGAGCGATTGAGGGCAGGATAGAGTTCGTTCCGAATCCAAAACAATTAAAACTATTTCTTTTTGAGAAAGGTCTCGATTGCGTCGGCGATCATCCTGCAATACGCCTCATGAAATTCTTTGGATTCTTTAATGTTGAAACTCGCGGGATCTCCAAGGTATCCTAAGGGCGTAACAGCCATTGCGTCTGTCACCCATTTTCCCACCTCACGCATCGTAACCTTTGTTGGTTCGAGCTTTTTAGTCAGCTCCAGGTCGACTTGATCAGGAAAATAGGCCGCCATTATTCCTGTCTCCCCAGCTCCTGCATGAAGATCGAGGTAATCTTGAGGCTCCTCTTTTAACGGTGGAGTCTTATGAACGAGGAGGAAGGGCTCATCCCCTTTGAGCCTAAAACGAGCAACATCATAGTCCGGCATAACAAAATAGGCATTGACATCCAGGGATTCTTGTGCGTGAATAATCGTTTTCATCAGAGCTGCTAAGTGAGCACCATCATAATGCCAATTGATATTAAAGACATCTGTGAAGCCCCAGCTCTTTAGCGAGAGAAGGATATCACTGATAAGAGCTCTCATCGTTTCTTCGCGGACCGTAAAAGTGCCGGGAAAAACATGGGTGGTCCTGTTCCGTCCCCAGTAGAGGGGTGGGGCAATGAGAGTCTGTATGCCGCGCGATTCAAGGGCACGGCGTGTAAGCTTGCAGGTTTGGTAGGCGAGATAAGTATCCACACCACAGCTCATGTGTGGGCCGTGCTCTTCAATAACTGCCGTCGGCAAAAGGATGATGGCGCCACTCTTTGCCGCCTTTTCAATGTCCTGCCATGTCATATCCGCCATAGTCTCATGAAAAATGGAATCACCTTTTGATTCCGAGGATACCGATGATACAGGAGCAGAGATTTTCGTGCTGTTGGAAGTATCAGCAGCTTCTTTATCAGAAGAGAACAACTTGGAACACACAGAAAACTCAGAAAAAATGTTCAGAACTGAACATAACCCAATCAATAAGATAAAATTTTTTCTTAGAATCATTGTTTTCTCCCTTTTGCAACTATATGAGGTTGATACCATTGATCCAATCATTTATTGTACTATGCAATCACAATAAATATTCAATAATTTTGGTTATTGGGGATTGGTTATTGGGGACGAGCCTCAGAATGTTATTGGTTTTAAAGAGGAAAGCGCTGTCCATTGCCCTTATTCATGGTATTCGAACACCTCATCGAGCGAAACACCAAATACTAGGGCGATCCGAAATGCCAGTGCGAGTGAAGGGATATACTTCTTCTGTTCAAGTGCAACGATCGTCTGGCGCGTGCATTTTGTAAGATCTGCAAGTTCCTGTTGAGTCATCTCACCATTATCAAACCGGAGTCTTCTGACGTTGTTTTTTATTTTAGCTTTCGCCATCGCCGCTCATCCTTCCATAAAAAACCAGGGTGGCAATCGCATGGGAAACAAATCCCATAAAATATGTTGTGATGCCCAAAAGCCACACCCATCCTATGGGCATGTCCATGCCCTTGAGATGAACTTTGTAATATGCATACAAGGCCAAACAGATGAGAAACACGTAAATCATTAAGGAATAATATCCTGTGGAGTATGCACGCTTGGAAATCAATTCGTCCCTCTCGTCCTTCATGAGCTCTTTTCTATCGGATTTAATGCGGGTCAAAAACAACACGAAAAAGTAGCATATAAATCCAGCTGTAAAAACCGCTCTTGTGAGGTCGACTCGTGCGTCATTTTCTAGAAAAGTTTGTGGTCCTCCGCCCATAAAAAAAATGATGTAGGCTGCGATCAAGGCAAATCCCCAAATTAGAAGTCCCCAGATCGCACGTTTTTTTAACTGCGTCATTGTAACCTCCTTGTATTCTGAATTTTTGCAGTTATTTTTTGATTAGTCATAATTACCATACATAATGTATGATAATATTGTCTTATTGTCAAGTATTTTTTACTTATTGTAATATTTTTCTGTCAATTAGAAGAGATCAATCAAATTGTCCCCTTGAATTCAAGATCCCCTAGAATGACTTTTTTACGGACAAAAAAGCACTTCTAAGCGATTAATTGGGGATGCTTTTTTGTGTTATTCTTTTATTATCAAAAAGTTCTATCAGCCAAAGGACTATTTGAAAGGATTATTTGATGAAACTATTTGGAGATTTGGGCCCAGATCGCTTCGATGTTGTTCTCGTGGATGTTGCCTCGTCGTGTTTGGACGATCCTGTCCTTGAAATAGGGGAAGTCATTCTCTATCGTGTATTTTTTCTTTGCATCCTCGATTGTCTGTCCCTGCCTATACATTTCCGACAATTCATCCCATAAGGTCCGCAAATATCTGTATTGCTCTTTAAATGTTTCCACCGAAAGGAACATATCAGAATGGGCCATGTTCACATATTTGATTTCCGATGGGCTATTCACAATCCTGCCCCAATTTTCCAACGTCATCGAAAAATCTGATTTAAGGTCTTTTCTGATATAGGGTAGCATTTGATCCGGGGCCACATCCCCTATGGCCACAAGGCCTTCTTCCGGAACGAATATCACGATGTCGCTATCTGTGTGCATGCCGCCGATAGAGTATAGTTCAACAGTCATGTCGCCCATGTCGAGCGTTAGGCTTTTCTCAAACATCACAGAAGGAAAAGTGGGGACAAAGCCGCTCTGCAATTCTTCAATCGCCAATTTTAGGCAGACAATAAACTCTCTCACAAAATGATAGTCTTTTGAATCCGGCTCTGCATGTTGGATCGCCTCTTCCCGGTCTTTGAGCATTCCCTTGAACTTGTCCACAAGTTTGACCAATCCATCGCCGGTGAGCTCCTCTTTCATCCCGCTTAGAACGCTCTTGTGAGCCACGATCGTCGCATCGGAGTAGATCTGATTGCCGCAAGTGTGGTCGTGGTGGTAATGTGTGTTTATGAGATATTTGAAGTCATTTCGTCCAAACTCTTTTTCGATCACCTGTCTGATTCTGGCATCATGTGCTCGGATCAAACTCGTTTCGATGACAACGATCCCCTTTTCCGTTGCAAGGGCTACTGTCGCAATAGTCTGCATGTGATCGCCAGTCCAAACAATGAGCACTTTTTCGCTCAGCCATTTTTGATGTAGAGGCAGTTCTGAATCTGCCTGCAAAAGCACAGGCAATACGGTTATTAGTATGAGGCTTACTAAAATCTTTATCGCTGATCGCATTCGTTCCACTCCTTAAAAGCCAAAATTTTTAAACCGACAAAACCACTGATTACAAATCCTGTATTATTCGGTCCGTTCGGGGAACTGACCCTACATATATTTGTTGATAACTATTATTTGTTGATCGCTATTTTATAGTCACCCTATTTGTACATACGAATTTGTTATTTTTTGGTCTTGGATCATTGTTGTGGCCTTCCTTATCCACAACCGTCACCAAAAAATAGCTGCCCGGTTCGAGCGATTTATTCAGGAACCTTTCAACTTGCAGCGTCCTCTTTTTCTTGGATTTCAAGGCTTTGAAACTTCTTTTTGTCAATAAAATCGCTTCTTCATCGATTGTCTTTTTTTTCGACAAATAATAGTATACAGCAGTATTCTTCGATGGCCGCGGGGTATTATTTTGGATCTCTGTAATCAACTCAAATTTATCGCCCTTCTGCAAGTGATAAGGTTTCATCCTTGATTTGACAAGTTTTAGATCACGCACCATGTCCAAGTTGAAGCGTTCAAGATTGCCATACCTTGTCCCTGGACAGACGTTGAGCTCCCCTCCTGTCAAATCGTAAATCGCTGACCATACGGTGTAAATATATCTGCCATCACCGACCGGCAACATGTAACGGGAGACCGAGCCCAAGATATCCATTCCGATCTGTAAGTTGATTAGACCATTATAATGATACAAAGATGTGTAAACCGCAGCGTATCTCTCGCAATGTCCCAGGAGAGAGTCAGGAGGCGCTCCACTGACCATAAAATTTGTCACGGCCTGCCAGGGCTCGACGTTGCGATGGGCATGAACTTGTCCATCGTAATATTCGATTATGGCTGATTTCCCCCGCGCATCAGACACCAAATAATGGACAGTTTCTGAGCCTGTGTTATTGTATTTGCGTATGAGATCGATCGCCTCATCGACATTTCGTGCGTGATCGAGAACCAGACGCCGAAATTCATACCGATCGAGCGAAATCTTATCAGGATCATAAACTACCTCGCCCTCTACATTGAGCCCTGATATCGAAACGCCGTATTCATTCATCCCGTCAAAAGGCCAGAAGGGGTATTCCAAGACCCACTGGATGTTCTCCTCAGTGGAATTTTCCAGATAGGAATCGATATCGATTGCAACACACAAAGAGACCGATGCATATCCATCAGGAGGATCTGTGTACAAAACCAGGACTGAGTATGGTTCAGTCAGGTCGAGGTTCCTACCGTACAAAATTTGGCCTTTTTTGTTCAAAGCGCCATAACAGGAACATCCCTCTCTGATATTTGAGGCTCGCGGATCCCAAGGGTGGCCCACTTTTATAAACTCATCAAATCCATAATCGCCGTAGTAGGTCATCGTGTAGATCGGATAATCATTGATCTTCTTGATGGAATCCAGGGTTTTTTTCTGATCCTCAGTCAGCCCCTCCGTGTCAAATCCAAGAGCGATCCCAGCTTGTTGAAGTGCCGCTCTCAATTCCAACCGACCCCTTAAAATTTTTTCCCGATCGAGCTGCTGGGAGAAGATCAAAGCATGGAGAGAAAAGATTAAAATGCTGATAATGGTGAGTTTTTGGAAGCCTGATCTCTGAAAAGGTCTCATGATTCCTCCCCTCTCTACAGATAGATGACCAACACTATTGCAATATCTATACCAGCACTCATGTGGGTTATATTGTCCTTCAAAATGAGTTGTTGTGTCAAAATATAAGATATCATGTAAATTTATTTTACAGGGATAACATTTACTGTCTCATGATTCAAC
>CAZXJE010000179.1:0-7094 GCA_964640835.1 uncultured Eubacteriales bacterium | reverse complement strand
GCTAAAAATATCACCAAAAATCCCGCTAACGACTCACAGCCCATGTGGCACAGCAGGACGCTCTACTTTCTTTCTGACCGAGGCCCGAACCAGCGGCACAACATCTGGGCCATGGACCTGGAGAGCGAAGACGCACGCCAAATCACCAACTTTGAAGATTTCGACATCCACTTCCCAGCCATAGGGCCTTCTGAAATCGTCTTCGAGGCGGGAGGAAAACTTTTTCTGCTCGACCTGGAGACAGAAAATCAAGCTCAAGTGGAAATCAACCTTGTAACGGACCAAATCACCCTCAAACCTCATAAAGTCAATGTGTCCAAGCTGGTCCAAAATACCGAGATCTCTCCCCAGGGAAAAAGGGCTTTGTTCGAAGCGCGCGGGGAAGTCTTCTCTGTTCCAGCCGAGCATGGCGTCATCCGCAACCTCACAACTAGTCCAGGTGCTGCGGAACGCTTCCCTGCTTGGTCGCCCGACGGAAAGCACATCGCCTACTGGAGCGACCGTTCCGGCGAGTATGAGCTCACCATTTGCAGCGCTCATGACGGCTCGCAAGAACAAAAGCTGACCTCATACGGACCAGGCTACAGATACCATATTTATTGGTCGCCAGATAGTCATAAGATCGCCTTCATCGACAAATCCATGACCATATACATTTACAATATAGAGACACAAAAGACGATTAAAGTTGATCAGGGTCTGTGGAAGTATGAAGGCTCGCTCCAAAACTTTAAACCCGGATGGTCACCAGACAGCCGCTGGCTGGCTTACTCCCGAGGAGAAGCGAACCGAAACGACAACATCTACCTCTACGATACCAAAAATAACGAGAGGCAGCAGGTCACCTCCAGCTATTACAACGACGCTCAGCCAGTCTTTGATCCTGAAGGCAAGTACCTCTATTTTCTCTCCAACAGGACGTTCATTCCTATCTATGGCGATACGGATAATTCCTTCCTGTATACCAACACGACCAACATTGTAGCCGTTTCTCTAAAACCCGATATTCCATCACCCCTGGCACCGCGCAATGACGAAGAGGGATTGAAAAAAGAGGAAGCGGAAGAACAGAAAGAAGATAAAAATCAAAAAGAAGATAAGAATAAAGAAAAAGAGCCAGATAAAAAAGAGGCAAAACCTGTCGAAATTACTGTCGAGGATTTCGAGAGTCGGCTGGTTGTCCTCCCTCCAAAACCTGGAAATTATAACAATATTCAAGCAACAGAGGGCAAGATACTCTACCAGAGGTTCCCGCGCACCGGTTCAGGCGAGGAGGCAAGTTCCCTTGTCTATTACGACCTCAAGGAGCGCGAGGAAAAAACCATTCTCGGTGATGTGGATGGATACCGGCTCTCTGCTGACGGGAAAAAATTACTTGTCTGGAAGAAGCAGAGTGCTGCTATCGTGGATGTGAATCCTGACCAGAAAATGGAAAAGCCCCTGCGGACAGGTGAGCTCGAGATGATGGTCGATCCTCGGGCAGAATGGCGTCAGATTTTCACGGATGCCTGGAGGCTGTCCAGGGATTTCTTCTACGATCCTGGTATGCATGGCGTTGACTGGGAAGCCATGCGGAAGCAGTACGGAGAGTTACTCGAAGATGCCGTTACCCGCTGGGACGTGAATTATGTCATCGGCGAACTTATCGCTGAACTCAGTTCTTCCCATACTTACCGCGGGGGTGGCGATACCGAGGGAGGAGCACAGATCGGGGTAGGTTATCTCGGCATCGACTGGGAAATCGACAACGGCATCTACCGAATCGCTAAGATCATCGATGGAGCCCCATGGAATAGTGAAGTAAGGTCGCCCCTTAGCATGCCGGGTGCGAACGTCAAGGAAGGTGATTATATCCTTGCTGTAAATGGCGTGCCTCTTGACATCTCGAAAAGCCCTTGGGCAGCTTTCCAGGGATTGGCTGGGAAAATTGTTGAACTCACTATTAACAGCAAGCCGACAACAGAAAGTGCCCGGAAGGTCATCGTTGAGACTCTTGGGAGTGAAACACGCCTGAGGAACCTGGCCTGGATCGAACAAAACCGAAAGTATGTCGAAGTACACTCGGACGGACGCATAGGATACATCTATGTGCCGGATACGAGCATTGGTGGACAGAACGAGCTTGTGCGTCAGTTTTCAGCCCAATTCCACAAAGAAGGACTCATCGTTGATGAGCGCTTCAACAGCGGCGGTCAGATCCCGGACAGATTTATCGAGCTTCTCAAAAGGCCTGCCCTGGCCTTCTGGGCTGTACGGGACGGCGAAGACTGGCAGTGGCCGCCTGTGGCTCACTTCGGCCCAAAAGCCATGCTCATCAATGGATGGAGCGGTTCAGGGGGCGATGCTTTTCCTGATTACTTCCGTAAGGCAGGACTCGGTCCGCTTATCGGGACACGCACATGGGGTGGTCTCATCGGCATGTCCGGTGCACCCCAACTCATCGATGGCGGTGTCGTGACGGTCCCCACCTTCCGCATGTACGATCCTAGCGGCAAGTGGTTCAAGGAAGGTCATGGCGTAGATCCTGATATCGAGGTCAAAGAAGACCCGGCGATTCTGGCTGAGGGGACTGATCCGCAGCTCAAACGCGCAGTAGAGGAGGTCCTCCGGATGCTCGAAGAACAGCCGTTCAAAAAGCCTACCCGGTCGCCCTACGAAGACCGGACTGTAAAAAGAAAAAAATAAACCGGACAGCTTCTGCATTTTGTGCTTTGGCCTGAATTTTGTGCTTTGGCTGACATAAAATACTGATAATAATAGAATTAATTAATAAAAACCAGCAATTTATCCGCTTAAACACACTATTTTGGGGGTCAAAACAGTCTTTTATCCATCTCAAATGCCTCCACATCCACAATAGCCACATGTTTCATATCCGGATGAGATGGATTGAGAAGAATATTAAATTCATAGGGCACAAGTGCCGAGGGAACACGAAGAGCCAGCGATTCATTTGAAACAGCCCACTTTGACCCTATGTCTGCTAACTCCGAGGGAATGGGAAATTTACGCCAATTTTTTGGTAGATCACCATGTGGGATTTCTGTGGGGCGGATTTGATCGTCTATCTCCACTGTTGCAATACATAATTTACTCGGAAGCATCGAAAAAGGAACGTTCACCAAGAACTCGACTAGAGCCAAAGCCCTGCTCTCCGATGTATAAACAATGCCGATCCCTTTGCGGTTCCATCGGCCCCCATATAAACGAGCCCCAATTCCAGACAAATCTCTAATGTGCTTTTTCTTAGCTATCCGGTAAACAAACATCAGGAGAAAACACCGTATTCGATCCGGCCGAGTACATCGAGGACCAATCCTGAACCGAACCGCGAGCTCAACAGACTCATCGGTGTTTGTTGTCCAAATGCCCTGTTTGGGTGGTGTAACCAGGCTAGAAATTTTCCTTTATCTTCAAAGACTTTGATTCCCACGGCAGCGCATTCGGCGATTTGGAGAATGTGCTCTGAAACAGATGGGCTGAAATGTCGGTCATCAGAGTATCGCTGGATCGTACGCTCAGTGATGGGGAGGAGATCAGCCATTTGGCTTATAGTAAGATCCAAATAATCTGCCAGATGAAGAAGTGCCGCTTTTGTTAAACCGATCTTACCCAGCTCTATCAGGTCGATACGATTGCGCAAACTTCTATGGATAGTTCTCTCTCCGCCCAGGACCTCAATCATGCCTTGAAGTTCCATTTTGTTCGACCCTTTTTTAGATTTCGACATTTGTCATAATTATAATGACAATTGTCATTTTTTGTCAATACCATAACCATGCCGTTGCCACGCCAACTCTCACGCATTTACCCAAAAATAGAAAGTTTTGGAATTACTTCCATATTGGTCCATAAAAAAATACACATTTTGATATAGGTTCACACTGTGGTATCATTTTTGGTCCATTTACCAGAAAACGAATCATGTTTTATCGGAATCTCTTCAACCAATCGTATCTTGCGCTACTTATCCTCTGTCTCGTTCTGCTCCCCGGAAGAGGCTGGGCTGAAGGTCTCTTAAAAAATTCTCAACAGAACAGCTCGATCCTGCGCGATGCAAGCGGCAAACGCTCCATCACTGCTGTCCGGACAGAAACTCCATTAAAAGTCGACGGATTATTAAACGATCCGGCCTGGCAAAATGCCCTGTTTCAAGGCCAGTTCACCCAGCGCGAGCCAGACGAGGGGGCCCCAGCATCCGAAAAAACCGAACTGGGATTCCTCTATAACGACAACAATCTTTACATTGGGATCAAGTGTTATGATTCTGAGCCGGGCAAAATTATCGCCAGAGAAATGCGGCGCGATGCCGTTGTCGATGACGATGACTATTTCGAGTTCGTCTTGGATACCTATCACGACCACCGGAGCGCGTACTATTTCATCACAAATCCCCACGGTGTTAAGCGCGAAGCGAAAATGGCTAATGAGGGCCGCGACTACAACCCAGCTTGGGACGGTGTCTGGTCATGCAAAGCAAAAATCACTGAGGAAGGCTGGTTTGTCGAGATCGCTATCCCCTGGAAAACACTGAGGTTCGACGAGGAGGGCTCATCAGCTTGGGGATTCAACTGCGCACGAATGATTCGCCGCAAGAACGAACATGTGTACTGGCAGCACATCCCGCGTGAATTTGGAAGACAAGCAGGGATCTTTCGACTCTCCCAGGCCGGATCGCTTCACGGCATCGCCGACGCACAAATGGGAGGCAATCTGGAACTGATGCCTTACTTCTTGGGAGGCATGGAAAACGATTCCAACACCAATTTCGCCACGGATCGTATGAGCGATGTCGGATTGGACGCAGAAGTTGCCCTAACTGCCAACCTGGCTTTAGATCTCACCATAAACACGGATTTCGCCCAGGTGGAGGCAGACCAGGAACAGGTAAATCTCACACGGTTCTCTCTTTATTATCCGGAAAAACGAGAATTTTTTCTGGAGGGTGCTGAAGTCTTTGCGTTCGGAGGGAGCGGAGGAAGCCGCTGGCATCATGGCGGATCGGATATGGATCTTTTTTACAGCCGCCGGCTCGGGCTTGTCGATGGCCATGAGGCACGCATCCTCGGCGGCGCAAAAATGGTCGGAAAGGTCGGCAAATATCAAGTCGGACTGATGAATATATTGACGGATGATGTCACTTATCGAGAAGAAGATCTATCAACCACGGTTAATGGAGCAAACTTTACTGTTGTTCGCTTCCGGCGCGATATTCTCCAACGGGCCACCATAGGAATGATGTTACTGAACAAGGAAGTCCTCCATTCTTCATACTTTAATCGCTCCCTGGGAGTGGATGGGCATTTTCCTCTAAGCCTTTACTTCACAGTGTCGGGCTATCTCGCTGCGACCTTCGGGCCTGAAAAAACGGAAGATGGACAGACCATTGATCGGAACAAACAAAACTTGGCTGGGAAAATCAGTCTTGATTATAACAGTGATCTTTGGAGGGCCTCGTTATCTCACCTGGATATAGGGGCCCAATTCAATCCTGAAATGGGATTTATCCGCCGCACGGATTTTCGTTTAAGCAACGCTTCCATTGAATACGCGCCGCGACCCAAACAATCGTCGGTCATTCGGCAGTTTGGATATCAACTCGAGGGCAGGTACCGTTCTAACCATGAGAACAGGATGTTAGACAATGAGATAGAAGCATCGTTTTCCATCGAATTCCAAAACAGCTCACGCTTCAGCTTCAATATCCAGCGGCAGAGTGAGTTTATCGATTATGACTGGGAAGTCCGTGAAGGCTTCCTCATCCCAAAAGGAACGTACACCGGCTTCATGGTTTCCTTGAATGCACAGAGCGATAAAAGCCGTGCGATTGCCGGCGGGATCGATATCGATTACGGGAATTATTATAGCGGTCACCAAATGAGCTTCGGTCTCGACAGCACCATTACCCGCATCCGGCGGCTGAGGATGGAGCTGGAGTTCAGGCATAACAACATCCGTCTTCCTGACGGAAATTTTCGCACGAATACGTTAGGGATGCGCATGTTTTACTTTTTTTCCACGGACCTCTATGTGAAAGCCTATCTGCAGTGGAACGACGATAAATATTACAATGCAGGAAGGGAGAGGATTGTCAGCGACGTTCTGCTGCGATGGATATATAGACCGGCCTGCAATCTCTATGTGGTCTACAATGATGCACGGCTGGTGGGGCCTGGCAATACCGAGATCGTCAACCGCACGTTGATGGTCAAGGTCACATATTTCTGGCGCAAGTGATACTGCAGGAAAAAGCGGAAAGCTCAGAGCGGCAGCACGACTAGGTAGAAGGGAGAGTAGAAGGGGGACGAAGGGAGAGTAGAAGGGGGACGGGCCTCAGGATTTGCTTGATAATAAATAAGTTAACTCAAATAATCCCACTAAAAATTGGCTTAGAAGCACCATTTTAGGGGTCAAAACTGCTTTTTAAGAAGATTAATAAAGTTTATATAACCGCCAGAAAACCCCAGGCTTTCAAGCCTGGGGATGAATGGCACCCGGAACGAAGCCAGTTTTAACTGGCGAAGTGGAGGCCAATCAGGCATAATCTGGTTATGGCCAGATATGTAACAGGGGCCCACACGAAGCATCGGCTTCAATACAATCTGGTATGGATACCGAAATATCGGAAATGAGTCTTGAGAGGCAAAATAGCCATTCGCCTCAGACAACTTTTGTACGAGGCCTGTCGGGTGAACAGGTGGTGGATCAGCGAGATGAGTATTCAGGAAGATCACATTCATCTTGTGGTGCAGATACCGCCGCAATACAGTGTGGCCGAGGTGGTGCAGATATTCAAAGGGGGTACGAGTCGTGTGCTTCGGAAGGAATACGCGGAACTGGAAGAATTTTTGTGGGGGGACAGTTTTTGGGCGGATGGGTATTTTGCCGAGACGGTAGGGCAGGTGGACGAAGAAGTCGTGAAGAAGTACATTCGCAAGCATTTCAAGGCTCCATAACCAGATTATGCCAAAGGGCCGAAACCCCGGGCTTTAGCCCGGGGAGTGGCTTCATTGTATTTATCCTTAGACACTGCTTTTTGCGGTTCTTCGTACTAATGGATACCTAGGTTGACGAAAATAGGGACATCGCATAAG
>CAZXJE010000178.1:0-7148 GCA_964640835.1 uncultured Eubacteriales bacterium | reverse complement strand
GTTCACTACAGCTTCATGGGCCACTTCCTCGCCGTTGCGGCAACCTCAACTCGTGAATAATCCAGGTTAGTCGCATACCCCTCAGGAGGAATGATGAAAAAACTTATGATCCTTACAATTATCATAATCCTTTTCCTCAGCAGTTGTACGTGGAATCTCGACCTTTTGGGAGAAAAGGAGATCAAAGAAGTGGTCCTTGTCAAGAGCAAAGCCAAGGACAAAATCCTGATCGTTGATGTCTCAGGAATACTGGGGACCACTTTAAGATACGGTTTGCTCGAAAGAGAAGGTGATATCCTCTCACAGGTATATCACCGACTGCAGCTGGCTGCAGAAGATCCGTATGTCAAAGGGATCATTCTTCGTGTGGATACACCAGGCGGAGAAGTGACAGCTAGTGATATCCTCTATAACGAAATCATCAAATTCAGGGAAAGAACTACAAAACCCGTCGTCACGCTTATGATGGGTTTGGCAGCGTCAGGAGGCTACTACGTGGCCTCTGCCAGTGACTACATCATCGCCCATCCTTCGACGATCACGGGGAGTATAGGTGTCATCTCGATCTTTCCCAATCTAAAAGAGCTTTTTTCCAAGATCGGCGTCGAAGTGAACGTGATCAAATCGGGAGAGATGAAAGACTCGGGCAGCGCCTTCCGGGATATGACAGACGAGGAAAGGGACCTTTTTCAAGCCATCATTGATGAGCTCTACCAAAAATTCTTGGATGCCGTACTTTATGTTAGAGGCAACGCACTCTCACTGGATGAGCTCAAAACCATCGCAGATGGCCGCATTTATACGGCACAACAGGCGCATAAGCTCAAGCTGATCGACGAGATCGGATACTTCGATGCTGCGCTAAAGAAGGTTAAAACACTGGCAAGGATTAGAGACGTCAAGGTGGTCACCTATACGTATTACCCGAAGAAAAAGACAAACCTTTATGCCAAAAGCTTAGATGCGCCATCTGTTTTCGAGGGCGAAGACTTCAAGGATGTGTTTAAATCACTCAAAAGTGGATTTTACTATCTATGGCTTCCACAGGCCGCGAATTAATATCTTCAAATTATGGCTGAAAACGTTTCACGTTTGATGCCCCCCATAGGCTAGTATGAATTCTTTAACCGCCGTCGTTACAGCAGCCAGAGAAAAGAGCTCATGGAATTTGCGCGCTCACTTCGAAAACGGGATCATGCTGCATGTGGATTTTAACAGCACAACCATTGACCGATTTGATGACGGCATTTGTGTACTTCTCAGGGAACTCAGCAGGCAGATGAATGTCGATAAAGATCCGTTCGATCCTTTTTGTCTCCGGATTCCTTTCACTCCGCATTGTGAGGGAGAGATCTTCAGTAGGGATGTTTCTATTCTGGCAAAAAGAGAGAACATAAATTCCTGAACAAGTACCAATAGAAACCAAAAAAAGATCAAAGGGCGCCGGAACTGAGCCCTCGCCTCCTAGATAGACTGGCTGGTCGGTTTCGATGTGGAATCCCTTGTAAAAAGCATCCACACGCTTTCCTCCCGGGAAAGTGATCTTCATATCTCGTGCCATACCTACACTCCTTTGGAATTGAGTTATTGTGTTCCTTTAGAAAAAAGTGCGAGGAGCAGACGTCTGTCTTCCGCGCTGATCGCCAATCGCCCGAACAAGTCAGAGACCATCTCTTCCACATGTTTTTTATTTGTCTTGTGACTGAAGCCTTTCTTCTCCAGGTTTAAAAGAATCCGCTTTATGCATGCTTCCTGTTCCTTTCGAGAAAGGGGTGGCTCACAGGCATCATCCAAGCCGGATAACTGGCTAGAAAATATACTAAAAAGCGTGATAAGAACTGCGGACGCCAGGTTATACGAGGGCTGATTACCAGCCTGTGGAATTTTAAAGCAAAAATTCGAATGAAGAAGTTCCTTAGAGGTCAATCCTGTTCTTTCATTCCCAAAGAGGAGCCCTATCCTGGTTGCCCCAGTAAAATCAGACATCTTATTCAGCGCCTTCTCCATAGGTAAAAGGGAAAAATTCTTCCTTGCTTTCGCCGTGGCGGCAAAAATGACATCCAAGCTTTCAATCGCATCTGCCACCCTGACGTAAAACCGGGCATTTTCCAGGATTTCCTGCGCATGCACAGCCGTCACGAATGTTTTTTTTTCGAGGCTCGAGATCCCCACCAACCTCAGATCGTTAAATCCAGTATTTTTCATGTTACGTGCGACAAGGCCTATATTTTCTGAAGTCTCGGGTCGGCAGAGAATGACGGCGAATTTATCTTTCAGGTTTGTACCTTCCGCAGAATCCATCTTAAAAAAGGTTAGCAAGCAGGGCACCCAGAAAGCCCCAATAAATCGTGGATAGGTAAGGATTGCTGGCGATCATACAAGAGCCGCTTTTGCAACCGACAAAACGATAGAAAAGAAAACCGATAACTCCTCCAATGACAGCACCGATAACGATTTGGATCATCTTTTTCTTACTCACTTTTAAAGGGGGTGACTATACCAAAGGAAATAGAATCAGTCAATCAGCTTGGAGGATTCAGAATTTTCCTGTGCTCCCAAAACCATTCTCTCCCCGGGTCGTTTCATCCAGTACCTCAGAATCGACCACTTTGACCTTGATAATGGGCTGAACGAGCATCTGGGCAATCTTCATTCCTTTTTCGATGGAAAAAGCTTCAGTACTCAGATTGGTCAAAACGATCTTTATTTCGCCTCGATAGCCGGAATCGACAACACCCGCCAACCGGTGTACATTTTTAAGTGAAATACCGCTTTTATCCCAGATCAAACCCACATAGCCATCAGGAATGGCCACCTGGATTCCCGTAGAGATGGCCCTGGCTTCTCCTCCCTTGAGAACGCACTCCATCACTGAGAAAAGGTCGAGTCCTGCATCTCCAACATGCCCATAGCGGGGAATCTTGGCATCCTTATGAATCCTTTTGACTTTCATTTCCATGTCTCACACACCTTCCAATCGAACTTCTGTAAAATTGGGCTCTGCGATCTTTACCCAATCCCGCAACTCCTCTGCAGGGTATGGCTTGATATTTTCATAATCGCTCTCCAGGGTATTATGGGGCATATACTGCTGGATCCGAAACATCTTCGATCCCTGCAATACCGACGAAATTTTTTCAATGTCTTCACGGTCGACCAGGCCCGGAACTGCAGTTGTGCGAAATGTATATTCCAGATCCGACTCTTTGATAATGGCAATGCTCTTTTTGATATTCTCGATATTAACGGGACCGCCAGCGGCCTCAGGATACTTTTCGAAGGATGTTTTCACATCCATGGCCACGTGATCAAGAAGCTCCTTTTTGATCAGAGATTCAAGGCGTCCTGGAAAAGCGCCGTTCGTATCGATCTTCACTAAGAGATTTCTCTCCTTAATAATTGTCAGAAGCACGTCTAGATCATCATTCAAAAGAGGCTCCCCACCCGTGATGCAGATTCCCTCCAGCCAGTCTTTTCGCCCATCCAGAAACGCCAAAAAATAATCAATCGGGAAAGTCGGCAGGGAATCCGGTCGTAATACAAGGTCCGCGTTGTGGCAGAAGGGACACTTAAAGTTGCATCTGCCTAAAAACACGGTAGCCGCGATGAATCCTGGAAAATCCTTTGGGGCGAATTTTTCTAGTCCTTTGATCTCGACCAAGCTTCAAACTCCTCGCGCGTGTTCAGCACGGCCTCGATATCCCCATCGTTCAGGACGATCAATGTGGGGATAACGATCCCCCCTTTATCATCCCTCTTCAGCACGTCCAGGAATTCCCTGATCTTAATCTTGCTGTCTTTCTGGATTAAATTATAATCCTGGACTTTGTAGCTGTTCGCATTCATATATGTCTTCAGTGCTTCGCATTGGCTGCAATTGGGATAGGTAAACATAATATACTGCATTGTATTCCCCACTTTAGACTAATTCTGTAAATGTGGTCCGTTCTTTAAATTCCTGTTTTTTCCCATCGTTCCAGGTAGCCACGGGGCGAAGATACCCGACTATTCTTGAATATACCTCTGTAGGCTCTTTACATTCCGGACATTCTTTGACCTCTCCTCCGATATACCCGTGATTTTTGCAGATACTGAAGGTGGGAGTAATGCTGAAATAGGGTAACTTCGTCTGGGCGATCTTATGAACTAGCTTCTTGCATGTGGCGGAGTCGATTGGCTCGGGTAAGAACGCATGAAAAATAGTTCCTCCCGTGTACAAAGGTTGGATGTCCTTCTGGTGATCGATCGCCTCGAAAACATCCCGGGTTGCATCCACATTCAACTGAGACGAGTTGGTCAGGAAAGGGTGTTTATCTGTGCCCGACGTGACGATGTTGTGGTACTTTTGTCTGTCTAACCGGGCAAGTCGGTAGGAAGTGGACTCTGCGGGAGTCGCTTCGAGGTTATACAGATTCCCGGTCTCTTCCTGAAATTCCTGGATGGTCCCGCGCATGAATTCCAGGACTTCTATGGCGAATTCTTTCCCTTCAGGAGTGCCCACGCCTTTGTTTTGAAAATTTAAACACGATTCGTGCAACCCCAACAACCCGATGGTCGAAAAATGGTTATCAAAATGGCCGAGATACACCAGTGTGTAAGGCATGAGCCCTTTGCTTAGCATGTTGTTCACGACCTCGCGTTTGGTTTCCAGCGCTTTTTTCGCCAAGACCATTTTACTCTTTAACTGAACAAAGAATTCTTCCTCTGTAGTCGCCTCATACCCGATCCTGTTCAGGTTAAGGGTTACGACCCCGATCGAACCCGTGGAATCACCCGGGCCCCAAATGTTTCCAGGCCGGCGCAGTAACTCTCTCTGATCCAGGTTCAAACGGCAACACATGGCTCTGATATCCCCTGGGTCAAGATTGGTTCCCAGGTAATTCTGAAAATAAGGGATCCCATACTTAGCGGTCACCTCAAACAGAAGGTCGGAGATGGGAGAATCCCAATCGAAATCTTTGGACAAATTATATGTAGGGATGGGGAAAGTGAAGACACGGCCGTTCTGGTCGCCAGCGATCATCAACTCCAGGAAGGCCTTGTTTATCATGGTCATCTCTTCTTGATAATCTCCGTAGGTCGAATCCAGCTCCTCACCACCGACGATCACACGCTTGTCTTTCATGTCATCCGGGACTGTCAGGTCAAAAGTTAAGTTAGAAAAAGGCGTTTGCCAACCCCATCGTGAGGGGACATTCAGACCGAAGATGAGCTTCTGAAGGTCTTGTTTCACGCTTGAATAATCCAAGTTGTCGGCTCTGACAAAAGGAGCCAGGAGTGTATCAACACTGGAGAAAGCCTGAGCGCCAGCAAATTCTCCCTGCATTGTGCCAATAAAATTGACCATGTGGAGCGTTGCTGTCTCCAGATGCTTGGCGGGATAGGAATGGACTTGATTGGGCACGTGCCCAAATCCCATCCTCAACAGATTTTCCAGAGACCAGCCGGCACAATAGCCCACAATCGGATAGGAAAGGTCATGAATATGAAGGTCGCCATCCAGATGAGCCTTCTTGATCTGCTCAGAATAGAGCTGGTTGAGCGCAAAATTGGCAAGCACCTCTCCCGCGATCCTGGCATTTAATCCCGAAAAGCTCATGACACCTTCGTTGCTGTTTTCCCTGATCTTCCAATCCAGGTCATTGATGTAGTCATTGATGAGTCTTTCAAGATTGATCCCGATCTTTCGAGCTTCACGAATGTCTTTATGTCTTTCGCGGTAGAGGATGTAGGACTTGGAAATTTCATGGTAGCCCTGGTTCATCAGAACCATTTCAACAATGTCCTGAATTTGTTCTACCGATGGGATGGTGTAACCTCCAAATTTATCTTCCAGCACAAACATAACAATATCCGAGATCTTCTGGGCTGACTGCTGATCGGCCATGCCATTGGATTCCATGGCCTTGAACACGGCTTGTGTGATCTTTTCTTGCACAAAATCTGTGATTAATCCGTCGCGTTTTTTGATCCTTGAGATCGATCTCACCATTTAGGGCCTCCTTCTCCGTTGGCAGTGGGCGCCGTTTGTTTTAGGACTTTCCACTTGGTACAATTGTTTCTGCCCATCCTTCCGGAAAACAAAAAAAAGGACATCAGCACTCACCCATATGTTGTGTATTGCCTCCAGGAAGTGTACTAAATATTGTATCAGCTTCAAATAATCTAATACAAGCGTTCTCCTCTTGTCAAGTGTTTTCTGCATTTATTCTATATTTGTGCAATTTTTTATTTCAGTTGCTAAAAAAATAAATCAAAATTCGACCATCAAACCGGATTTGTGTTAAAATAATCCAACAAAATTTCACTAAATAAGGGACGAAAAATGGCAGTATTTGAAGTAAAGACCCATGCCAAAAATGATCTCATCGACATCACGTCTTCTGTCAAAAACATCATCACAAATTCTCAAATCGAAAATGGCGTCTGTTTTATCTATGTCCCCCACACAACCGCGGGTGTCACGATCAACGAAAATGCAGATCCATCGGTCAAATCAGACATCCTAATGGCACTTCGCAACATTGTTCCCGATTCCCTCCCATATAGACACCTGGAGGGCAATTCTCCGGGTCACGTGAAATCAACCCTTGTTAGTTGTTCAGCTAGCATATTGATAAACAATGGTAGCCTCTCTCTAGGCACATGGCAAGGAATCTTCTTTTGTGAATTTGATGGTCCACGAAACAGAAAAGTCTTTGTGAAAATCATCCCTGGATGAGCACTCATGAAAATCTGTCCACACTGTGACTCCGCGATTCCGCATAACCAGAGAAGGTGTCCGTCTTGTGGTGCGCTATACTGGGAATCAGATGACGCCGCTCGAGATGCGGGCTATGAAAAAGAGGAAGAGGATCAAGGCTGCCTTTCAATTTTTACAGTACACTTTCTTATCGCGCTCGCTGTCTTTGTTCTAGTTCTCTTGATCGGCTTTGTCATCAATCTGCTCGTTCATTTTGAAGAGAATCAGATCAAAGTGATATGGATCGGTGCTGCTTTCCTGCTTGCCACAGCGCTGTCTGGATTTATCGCTAAATTGAGAAAGAAAAAAGAGAAATAAAAACGGAATTGTCAGAGTGATTTCCCGCAAAAACAGCGTAAAGTTCTGATATTAATATATTTGTAACAAGGATCGATATTTTTTATGA
>CAZXJE010000177.1:0-7185 GCA_964640835.1 uncultured Eubacteriales bacterium | reverse complement strand
CGGTCCGTTCGGGGAACTGACCCTACATAGACAGGTACCATGCCCGTCCAGCCCTTCTCACGGTTTTCTTCACCACACAATTGGAGCACTCAATAACGCAATGTGATTCCTGCCATCACGGATTTGGAGATGCTTGTCCGCTAAATTCAGGACGTGAAAAGTTTGGTGATTTGTAATAAAATAAATTTTCACGTTTTACTTATTTGTTTTTTGCATTAGTTGCTATGCATAACACGTAAAATATGGAGGGACATATGAGACTTGCAATCAATGTGGATCATTTTGCTACCCTAAGAGAAGCCCGGTGCAGTGACGAACCCGAACCTGTCCTGGCGGCTCTCCTGGCTGAACTGGCCGGTGCAGAAGGGATCGTCTGTCATATCCGAGGAGACAGACGTCACATCAAGGAAAGGGATCTCTTCCTGTTCCGGCAGTCCATAAAGACCAAACTCAACATCGAAATGGCCGCCACAGAAGAGATGAAACGGATCGCGCTGGAGGTGAAACCCGATGTTGTCTCCCTCGTTCCCGAAAGGGATGAGGAACTGACAACAGAAGGAGGCTTAGATGTTATCGGCAATCAAGAGCACCTGAAGACTCATATCGAGGATCTACAAAAGGCGGGAATCAAGGTGAGCATCTTTGTCGACCCAAATACCGACCAGATCACTGCCTGCAAGGATGTGGGTGCGAATCTCATCGAGATAAACACGACCAAATATTCAGATCTCAAACCAGGTAAGGAGCGCGATGAGGCACTGGCAGAAGTTAAAAGTGTGGCAGTGCACGGATGCAAGCTAGGACTGGAAGTTCATGCGGGACACGGCCTGGATTACAAAAATGTAGGGCCCATCGTAGAGATCCCCGAGTTAATGGAATTAAGTATCGGTTTTTCTATCATTGCCCGCTCAGCCATTGTCGGCGTAGAAAGAGCGGTTAGGGAAATGATCGAACTCCTTAAATAGGAGCTTCAATAAACCAATGAACATTGACATCGACAGGCTAAAGAAAGACATTGAAGAATTGGGGCAGATAGGGCGCGACCCGAATGGAGGGATCAGCAGGCCCTCTTTCAGCAAAGCCGACCTGGATGCACGTGAATGGCTCAAGAAGAAGATCCAGAGTGCTGGTCTTATCTACGGGCAAGACGGAGCAGGGAATATCTTCGGGCGGATCGATGCCCCGGGCAAAACCGTTATGACAGGGTCACACATCGACACGGTCATCAACGGAGGCATGTTTGATGGTTCTGCGGGAGTCCTTGCGGCTTTGGAATGCCTGCGGCGGATCAAAGAGGAGGGCATCAAGCTAAAAAAGCCCGTAGAATTGGCTTCGTTCACCGATGAAGAGGGTAATCTTGTGGGAGATTTTCTGGGGAGCCGGGCTTTTGTCGGGTCTCTTGACCGCAAGACACTAGAGGAAGGCCAAACGCAATTCGGTCCCCCTCTCATTGAGATACTCAAGGGCACAGAATTTTCCATAGACAGCGTCATGGAGGCACACGCACAGAGACCCGAGGTGGACACTTTCCTTGAGCTCCATCTCGAACAAGGACCCGTATTGGAGACCGAAGAAAAGCCCGTCGGGATCGTGGATAAAATCGCAGGGAAAAATTACTTGTTGTGCTGTTTCTTAGGAAGTGCCAGCCATTCGGGGACCACTCCCTTCGAACTCCGAAAAGATGCATTCCTCGGACTTGCAGACTTTGCGCTCAAGGCCACACAGTATGTGGCCACTCATCACTACGGCAGCATGGTGACGGTGGGAAAAGTGGCCGTTCATCCAGGGGCTTTCAGCATAGTCCCTGGGCGTGTTGATTTTACTCTAGATTTCAGGAGCACATCCAAAGAAACACTCGCGGAAATGGAGCGATTCTTGCTCTCTCTTGCCAGAGATACAGCATCCACACGGGGACTGGAATTTCAATCAAAAATCGTAGATAAAACAGATCCTGTCAGGATTCCTGAACACATCGTCAACATTATGAAGGAAGTGTGCAGCACCTTGGAATATCCCACGATAACTCTGCCGAGTGGGGCAGGTCATGATGCACAAATATTGGCTTCCATTGCAGACATAGGGATGATCTTCATTCCCTGTGAGGATGGGATCAGTCACTCTCCCCTGGAAAAAATTAAGTGGGACGACCTGGAAAAGGGAACAATCCTATTGCTTCATACCTTGATCAAACTAGCCACTTGATGGGGAGTTTGACGATTATTGGTTGGAAAGATTTAGCCGTCCAAGTCATCTAGAGAAGGACGGAATCCGCGGCCGGCCTTTTTTTGAGACTGCTTTTTCTTCTCCTCCAGCATCTTCATCTTGGCTCTTTTTGAACGCTTTCTCTTCTGGCGACGGATCTTTTCGATCCTCTGCTGCTCTTCGCTTTCCTTCCCTAAGATTTTAGCTTCGATCTTATCTGCAAGGATCTTTCGCGCATGATATCTGTTCAAGCTCTGGTATCTCTCTCTCTGGCATTTGACTTCGATCTCTGTGGGCAGGTGTTTCAAATAGACACAGGTCGATGTCTTGTTGACCTTCTGCCCGCCGTGTCCACTGGAACGGATAAACTTCTCGACGAGGTCTTCTTCGCGGATGTCCAGTCGCTCCATTTTTTCGCGGAGAGCCTCCTCTTTTTTTGCGCTCACGCCAAAAGTCATAATGTATCCTCTGTCCAATTATGTATTATCAGTCAGATGAAGGAAAAATGCAAAAAACCCTGGCTAGCCGCTTGCATTTCCAAATCCGTGATGTCATAAATACTCAATAGCGTTATTGAGTGATCAGGTTGTGTGATGGAAAAAACCGCGAGAAGGGCTGGACGGGCATGGTACATCTCCCTGTGGGAGATGTGAGGGAAGCCCGGATCCGAGCGAAGTTTTCTCGCTGGGGAAACTGAGCGTGTTTTTGATATCATATAATCTGATCACTCTGAATGACATCAACACGGATTTGAAAATTGACCCTGGTTTGCCTTGCGGTTTCGCAAGAATTTATATACACTTTTAATCCAACAAAAATCCTAACCAACTGAAAGGAACGGATAATGAAATCAAAAGAGACACGCGTTTTTTTACTCATAACTTTTTTTTGTGGACTTTTTTTTGTATTGTTTTTTTTCCCTCATTCAGCTGCATCTGATCAAAAGTTGAAAACGGTTGCAGAATCCAGCAATTTCACAGCAACCTCTCGGCATGCGGATGTGTTAGCGTTCATAAATACGCTCAAGGAATTGAGTTCATCGCTTCGCTTGGAGACTCTCTGCATAAGCTCGGAAGGCCGTGAAATCCCACTTCTTGTCCTCGGTGCACCTCCCCCGACCTCTCCTCTGGAACTCAGGCATGACAAAAGGCTCGTGGTCTATATCCAGGCCAACATCCATGCCGGTGAAGTCGAGGGCAAAGAGGCTTCACTAATGCTGGCAAGAGATATCCTCCTCGAAAAGAACTTCCCATACTTGGACAAACTGGTCATTCTTATCGCTCCGATCTTCAACGCAGACGGCAACGAAAAGATCAGCAAGGAGAACAGAAGAAACCAGGTCGGCCCGGAAGAGGGCGTTGGCGTCCGCACCAACGGACAGAATCTCGACCTGAACAGGGATGGCATTAAGATGGAAAGCTCTGAAGTTCAAGGCCTAGCCCGCAACGTGCTTAACCGTTGGGACCCTGTTCTTCTTGTCGACTGCCACACCACAAATGGGTCTTACCATAAAGAACCGGTTACGTATGTCTGGCCGCTGAATCCGAACGGAGACCTGTCCCTGATCTCCCACCTGAGAGAGACAATGATGCCCTGGGTGAATAAAACGCTGAAAGACAGATACAACACATTGTCTATTCCATACGGGAATTTTATGGACTTTAAAGATCCGGAAAAAGGCTGGCAGCCTGCAGGACCTCAATCCCGATACATCACAAATTACATCGGGCTGCGGAACAGGATGGCCCTTCTGCTAGAAAACTATGCCTACGCGGATTATAAAACCCGAGTGTACGGTAATTATTTCTTTCTCCGTGCGGTTCTCGATTACTGTTATGCGCATAACACAGAAATACAACAGCTCATCAAAAAGGTGGACCAGCGGACGATACAGAAAGGATCAAATCCTGAGGCATCGGATATTTTCGCCACAAGCTACGACTTAAATCCGCTCAAGGAGCCGGTGACGATCCTCGGATGGGAGATGGAGTCCGATCCCGAAGCGAGCGGCTACCCGAGAGTCAGGAAAACCGAAGTCGAAAGGACCTACACACTGCCCTATTACTGCGATTACATACCAAAAACCAGCATCCCATTTCCCTTTGCTTACCTGTTGACGGTAAGTGATGTTGACATCATCACAAAGCTCGATCAGCACGGAATATTGGTAGAAAAATTGACATCCCCAGTGAATCTAGAAGTAGAATCTTTTAAAGTCACGGAGGTCAAAGGTGCGGAAAGGATCTACCAGGGTCACCGCATGAATTCGGTCAAAGGCGAATACGCCACTGAGACAAAAGACTTTCCTGTCGGAACTATCTTCGTCCGAACGGCACAGCCTCTAGGCAATCTAGTGGCGTATCTTTTAGAAGCCGAGAGTGATGATGGCCTCCTGGTATGGAACTATTTTGACAAATATATCGTTCCTCAGTGGCGTCGTGGACCCCAGACATACCCCGTGTATCGGCTCCTGAAACCTGTCACCCTCCCGACACAAACACTACGCTGAAGATACAAACTCTTTTTCCCGCCTGAAAACATGTGCAAAACCGTAATGACTGAGGTTTCGAGGATTCCGATTGGTGATTTCGAAAACGAACAACAGGATAGCAATGCGGCTTTATTCCAATGTAGGGACCGTTTCCCAAACGGTCCGTTCGGGGAACGGACCCTACATAGCAAGGAATCATGCCCGTCCAGCCCTTCTCACGGTTTTCTCCACCACGCAATTGGATCCCTCAATAACGCAATGTGATTCCTGCCATTACGGTTTTGGAAATGTTTACGCCCCGTCCCAAAATTCTAGAGATATCACTGAGTCCGTGAAGTGTAGGGGAGAGGAGTCTATTTAGCTTTCTTTTTGGCTACGAGATATTTGCCGCAATTTTCGCAGACATAGATATCATTGCTGCCTTCAATGGCCGAGCGCATCCCAGTGGCGACATTGATGAAGCAGCCCTGGCAGGCCCCATCTTCAAGCTCGGCCACAGCGAATCCATAACGCTCCATGAGCTTATCGAACCTGTCCAAGAGGGCATCATCGAGCTCATCCCGGATCAAATTGGCCTGCTTCTGGAGCGTTTTCTTCTTTGCCTTGTCCGCCTTTTTTATCTGCATCTCTATCTTTTGGAGTTTCCAGAGAAGCCTGGCTCGGCTTATTATCTTATCCACTGGGGGGAGGAGAGTAAGTTTTATTTCACAGAGAATTTTGTACAGCTCTTTTTTGCTCTCTGCCTTAAAAATCCTTTCTCTGAACGCTGGCTTGATCAAAGACTGAGCCAATCCCGCAAAAAGATGGTTAAAAAGGCCGGGAATAGAAGGATTCCATACGATGAGGATGATGATGTGGACTTTTTTGTCATCAACCGCTTCAAAATCTATTCCTGCCTCTGACCGGCCGACGACGACGGCAATATCACACCCAGTGTCTAATCGTGCATGAGGGAGCGCAAGACCATGTCCGATGGCTGTTGTGACCAGACGCTCTCTATCGATAATCCGAGTGAGGACAGGTTTCTTATTTTTTATGTATTTGAGTTTGACCAAAACATCCAGGAGTTCTTCTAAAGCCTGGATCTTATCGGCCGCCTTGAGTTTAAAGATTACTTGATCGAGTTTCAAATATTCGCAAAAATACGAGTGTTTGGGAGTGTTTGCCTTCTCCATTGAAAACTATTCTAACACAAACTGCATCATCTCAAAAGATAAAAAATGAAGAAGTGAATTTGTTTGAGGAGAAATCTCTTGTTGAATAAAATCGAGTTATAGATTTCCAAGCCCACTGATGGCCCGACGGACCAGAGTGACAGTCTCTTCGACACCTTTAACCGCGGTGGCTCTAGTCGCAAGCTCAACTCCGGCTTCAGCTGCAGAAAAAGGATCGGCACCATCCACCAAATCCTTGACAGTCACAGCGCAAAAGACATCCCCACATCCTGTGGTATCTTCGATATTATCCGCATAGGATGGGACAATGATGCGAGCACTCCCCGGAGTCAGAACCCAAACACCTTCCCTCCCCAATGTGATGAACACAGCACGGAGCCCCAGGTTGAAGGCGCTCTGTCCAAAACGCTTGATCTCTACGTCGGAGAGCCTTTGTCCAATCCGGCCCACAAGACAGCCTAACTCTGCTCTGTTAGCCTGAAGATAGGTCACTCCTTTGGTCCAGTTTTCCCAAGGAATGTTGGAGAGATATTTCCTGGGAACATTCAGTTCTCTGGAAAGGACGAGCGAGTGAATATCCAACCAGACAGGACAATTGGCCGCATCTACGATTTTGCGCCAAGCCGAAAGAGTGATATCAAATCCCGAATTGAAGACGGAAACAAGCATGTGGAGACGGTCTAAGCTCTGGAGAACTCCCTGAGGGTCGAGGGGAGGCACAACTGATTGGAGAATTTCTCTTCTCTCCCCCTGTTCTGGATAGTGCAGATGAACGTGATTCCCGGGACCCGGGACATGCTGGATCCCATCTTTCTGGAGGGCGGTCCAATGGCCGATGACCTTCTCAACACTGCCGGCAAGATCTCTCCCGAGGTTGGTAAAGAGAAGGACATTTTTTTCCAAAACAGTAAGAACCGCGGCTTGGTAGAGAATGCCCCCGAGACCTTGGTAGACATCCCCCGCATCCGAGGCGATCACATCATATGTGACCGTTCCGATCAAGCCAATCCCTGTCTGTGCTGCCATTTTCGTTCTTTTATAACTCCAAGTCATGTTTTTTGCAAATTCCATTCCTTTTTATAAAAGAGTAAACGAATATAAAACTTTTGAGACCCACCGGCTAAAGAGAATTGAAGAGGCCAGCGCCTTAATTCTCTCTCATTTCCAAGATCTAATCAAGGGCACGAGTCTACAGGTGGCATAGATATGGAAGAGGTTACGAGGCGCTATGACAGGCCGTTCGAGAGACGATCCTTGGGTTATGGCTACATAGTATTAAAGGATAAAAAATGGATACAATTAAAACCTTTGATGAAT
>CAZXJE010000176.1:0-7275 GCA_964640835.1 uncultured Eubacteriales bacterium | reverse complement strand
GGTCAGCGTCCTTCCACAACAAAAAGATCATGAGTAGAAGCACTGTCAAGCACTCACCTTTTTTATTATTGTACCGTTATAATTGCATGGTTGCCTTCTCTTCCTTCATCATTCACTGCAACCAGTGCATATGTGTATTGTATATCCCTCTCGACTCCCCGATGCCAGTAATCAAAGGTATTGGCATTCAGCTCGACCAGTAAACTTTGAGCATTTCCTTCTACCTGGTAAATCCTGTATTTCACAATACTCACATTGTTTGCATTAGCCTGCCATGTAAGAAAATTGATGTACTCAGCTTGTGATAGAGAACGATTTAATACTTTTTGGCCTGCAAAGTTTAAAGGAGCATAAATAATTCGGATGAAATTGGCTGTGATCGATTTATCTGAATCCATAGTAATAGTGAGAGGGTCTGACGTGCCTGAAGCATCGCCACTCCAATGGCTGAATCGACAGTGCGTATCGGGGATGCAGCTTATGATCACTTCTATGCCTTCATCGTAAACATAGGTCCCGGGTGAAGGCTGTGTTGTCCCTCCAGGTCCAGAAGTTAAGGTCAATGTGTATTGCCGGATAAAATTGGCTTTTATAGATATATCTGAATTCATGGCGATTGTTATCGGATTATCTGTAGATGAAACGTCCCCGCTCCATCCTCCAAATCTATACCCACTCTCTGGTATTGCTGTTATAGCAACCTCTGTTCCAGAATCATAAGTATAAGTCCCTGGGGCAGGATCGGTTGTCCCACCTAGTCCAGATGTGATTGTTAATGTGTACTGCCTGATAAAATTGGCTGTAACTGATTTATCTGAATCCATTGTTATCTTTATTGGATTCTTAGTTCCATCAGCATCGCCACTCCAATGACTGAATCCAAATCCTTCATTGGGAATTGCTTTAACCATAATCTCCGATCCAACACAAATATCATAATTTCCTGGACTTGGATCCGTAGTTCCGCCTGTGCCTGCCTTTACTTCCAGAGAATATGTAGAAAAAGATAGCTTAGTGATAAATGCATCATACTGTCCTGCATTACTTCCCTGAATAGGATTCAAGGTAGGAAAATCGATAGATCGTGTCCATCCTGTCACATAAGCCGCACCTTCTGAATCCACCGCTATGGCATTGCCCCTATCAGCTTCAGAACCACCCAGGTAGGTGGAGTAAACGAGGGCGCTCCCTGAAGCGTTTATTTTGGTGATGAAGGCATCGCTCCATCCTCCTCCAAAACTACCTTGATAAGGGTCCTGGGTAGGAAAATCCAAAGAATCAGTCCATCCTGCTACATAAGCCGCACCTTCTGAATCCACCGCTATGGCCTCGCCCCAATCAGTTTCAGAGCCACCCAGATAGGTGGAGTAGATGAGTTTTCTTCCTGAAGCGTTTATTTTGGTGATGAAGACATCATTGCGCCATCCTCCTCCAAAACTACCTTGATAAGGGTCCTGGGTAGGAAAATCTACAGAGCCAGTAACTCCTATCACATAAGCTGTACCTTCTGAATCCACTGCTATGCCTCCACCACTATCCCCTCCAGAACCACCCAGATAGGTGGAGTAAATGAGTTTTTTTCCTGAAGAGCTTATCTTGGTGATGAAGGCATCGCCGCCTCCTCCTCCATAACTTCCCTGAATAGGATTCCGGGTAGGAAAATCAGTGGACGAAGTATCTCCTGTCACATACGCCGCACCTTCTGAATCCACCGCTATGCCTCTGCCCCAATCAGTTCTAGAGCCACCCAGATAGGTGGAGTAAATGAGTTTTCTTCCTGAAGCGTTTATTTTGGTGATGAAGGAATCTCCCAATCCTCCTCCAAAACTACCTTGATAAGGGTCCTGGGTAGGAAAATCCACAGAGCCAGTACCTCCTGTCACATAAGCTGCACCTTCTGAATCCACCGCTATGCCTCTGCCATTATCAGAACCGCCATTATCCAAATAAGAGCCACCCAATGAATAAGAGCCACCCAGATAGGTAGAGTAAATGAGTTTTTTTCCTGAAGAGCTTATCTTGGTGATGAAGGCATCGAATCCTCCTCCATAACTTCTCTGAATAGGATTCCGGGTAGGAAAATCTGTAGATTCTGTTACTCCTGTCACATAAGCTGCACCTTCTGAATCCACCGCTATGGCCTCGCCCCTCTCCCATCTTAAACCACCCAGGTAGGTGGAGTAAACGAGGGCGCTCCCTGAAGCGTTTATTTTGGTGATGAAGGCATCAATTAATCCTGCATAGGTTCCCTGAATAGGGTTCTGGGTAGGAAAATTTGAAGACCTTGTATCTCCTGTCACATACGCCGCACCTTCTGAATCCACCGCTATGCCATAGCCCCCCTCAAAACTTAAACCACCCAGATAGGTGGAGTAAACTAAAACCACCGGGTCAATGATTAATTCGTAATTCTTGTTATAATCCTCTACCTTAAAGCCATAATTATTATCCCCTATCTTCATGAACTCAGCCTGAATCTCTACCCTTTCTCCCCCTATTACCTGATAGCATACAGGTTTCGTATGCTCTAACTCGCCAAACTTGGTTTTTATTACAAGGTTCCCCTCTTTATCAATTCTCGTTTTTTCAACATCCTTGTACTCAAAACCTATATCGGAAACTTCTCCCTCAGGTTTCACGACAAAATCATATTCAATCTGCTGCTCAACCCCATAGACTTTTAAATCAATATTTGGATACACTTCCTTGTACAGAACTGCACTTGAGGTCTGAATATCTGTTCGCCATTTGGACTCATCATCTCCGATGAAATAATTCACCTTGTGCTCGGTATCATTCAAAGGAATAACTTCAGGGCTTCTATTGGCATTGACAAAGACCAACCTTGAAACATCTCTGTCATACATAAAATCTTCAGGATCATTTATATCTCTTGGATTCAGCCTCTTGGATTCAACGCTTTCTTTCTTTATTCTTCTCGTGCTATCAAAGACCAATCCTTCCTTCGTCAACCAGAGGGTATATCTTGAAGCCTTTGCATAAAAGAGTGCCCTCTCATCAACCTGTCCTTCATTAGGAATAAAATACAAAGGGATTTTCCCAAAATTAGGATTGAGATTTAGATTCTGGGATAATTCTTCGTTTTTGATCTGTCGTTGGTTGGGTTGGATTTGATTCTTTTGCTCAAGACTTGTTGTACCTTGAATCGAAAGTAAGATTAATAAAACAAAAAGAAAAGAGATCTTTAAAATAAGTTTAGTCATATTCCCCTCCCTTGCTGAGAATATGATATAGATGTGTGGGACAAGAGTCAAATTATTGATGTTTGTTGGTCTAGAGATATTCAGGCTCAAAATTGAGTAATTCTGATT
Source organism: uncultured Eubacteriales bacterium (assembly GCA_964640835.1). GTDB lineage: Bacteria > Acidobacteriota > Aminicenantia > Aminicenantales > Aminicenantaceae > WTAW01. Next base: position 3,943 of record CAZXJE010000176.1, on the reverse strand, counting down.
AAAATGGTCCCATTTTAGTCACAAAACCCGAAATGCGAACCTAGCCATTCGCCTTAACTGACTGAAGAATCACTAGATACACGGACTAAATTAGGAAAGGGCATTGGACACGTAATCCAATGGGTTGACTAATTTACCTTCAATCCCGCCAGCCTCTCCTTCGTATCATCAACCTCAACAATACCAAGGTCAGCACCCTTCCACAAGTCAAGGGGATTATGGTAAATTCAAAATCTATATCCCATGCCAACTCCAGCTGCAATGCCTCCAACATTAATCTCAAAATCAGCTGGCTTTATCTTGCAGTAGGTATAATCCACATATAAATCAAGCACCAACCCTCCAACGATAGACACATAACTTCCCACCTTGCCGACAAAGCCCAGGCCACCCTTACTCACATCCCCAATAGGATTCGTTTCCTTATATTTATAGTAATTCAAACCAAGCCCTACATATAATGCAAAGTTTCCACTCAGTATCCTGTATTTAACTCCTCCTCCTATTGGAAATAATTCAAGTTTTGTATTCTCTTTTGTGAAAGTTAATTCCCCCTTTTTTGAAAAATAACTTCCTCCAAACCATAGATTAAGATCTTTCCAGACTCCAATGCTTATCTCTGCCCCATACATTACTCCGCCACCGTAGATGTCTTTAAATGCCTGATCAGACGGGCTGAAATAATGGGCTTTCAGCTCAACCGTTACGTCTGTGGCGTAAGCTAATCCTGACAGAAACACTGTGAGGAATACTATTATTGTTAATTTTTTCATTATGATATCTCCCTGACTATTGCACTGTGACATAAGCCGGATCGCCTTCCCGGCTCTCATCATTCACAGCAACGATCGCATAAGTGTAAGGTTTGTCCTTCACGACTCTCCGATGCCAGTATTCAAAGGTATTGGCATTCAGCTCGACCAATAAGCTCCAACTCTGTCCATCTACCGTGTAGATTTTGTAGTTCTGGATATTCTCGTTGTTTGTATTAACCTGCCAGGACAGAACATTGATGTATTCAGCCTGAGAAAGTGATCGATTTAAAAACTTTTTCCCTGAAAAGCTTGAAGGAGGATAAATAATCCGAATAAAATTGGCGGTTACTGATTTATCCGAATTCATGGATATGGTTTTCGGATTAGTTCTCCCCCCGATGTCTCCACTCCAATGGCTGAACCGATAATCATTTTCTGGAATCCCCATGATGGTCACTTTGGTTCCTGTGTTATACACGTGTTTTCCGGGAATTGGATCGGTCGTTCCACCAAGCCCTGCAGAAATATTTAGAGCATATTGACGAACAAAATTTGCCTGGATGGATTTGTCTCTATCCATTAGCACAGTCACTGGATTATCCTGACTTGTTGCATCTCCGCTCCAATGGCTGAATCCAAATCCTTCATTGGGAATTGCTTTAACCATAATCTCCGATCCAACACAAATATCATAATTTCCTGGACTTGGATCCGTAGTTCCGCCTGTGCCTGCCTTTACTTCCAGAGAATATGTAGAAAAAGATAGCTTAGTGATAAATGCATCGCTACCTCCAGCATTGTTTTCTTGTACAGGATTTTTTGTGGGGAAATTGATAGAATATGTCCCTCCTACTACGTATGCTACACCATTTGCCCCAGCAGCGATGCCTCTACCTACATCGGCGCGAGCTCCCCCTAAATAACTGGAATACTCGAGCTCATCACCCTCAGGGCTCACTTTCGCAACAAACGCATCCATCCCTCCAGCCCTGTTTTCCTGGAGAGGATTTACGGTCCGAAAATCTATAGAATTTGTTGATCCTGTCACATAAGCTGCACCCTCTGAATCCACAGTGATTCCATATCCATACTCATCGCGGCTCCCCCACAAACTAAAGGAATACTCCCTCATCCCAGCGGGATCGTACTTCGATATAAAAGCGTTCCTGTCTTTTGTTCTCGATCCTCCATCCCCAACAATATAAGCGGCACCCTTTACATCTACTGCTATGTCGCGCCCCTGTGACCCCCGCAATCTTGCTTGTTCGCTGTTTATACTAATAAGCTTTCCTGCAAGACGGTACTCCAGGTCATCTCCTTCAGGTCGTATCTTCATAACAAAAGTTACTTCTGGAGGACCAATCGGATAATCACACGTTTGGACTCCTGTGACATAAGCTGCGCCCTCAGAATCCACAGCGATACCAAAACCCGCATCCCATCCGATTCCTCCTGTACATACTGGGAGAAGTGTAGAATAAACCAGATCGGTTCCTTGGGGATTTATCTTAGTGACAAAGGAGTCACCCAGTCCCCCATAATATTCTTCAATGGCGTTCTTAGTAGGAAAATCGTAAGTCCACGTTTCTCCTGTGACATATGCCGCACCTACTGAATCTATGTCTATTCCAAGGCCATAATCATGAGGTCCATCTTCATACCTTGAGTATAAAGATCCGCCTAGATATGTGGAATAAACAAGCTCAGTTCCTGCAGCGTCTATTTTCGTAATGAAAACATCTGCGCCGGGTCCTGCATTATTTTCCTGATAGGGATTCATCGTAGGAAAATCATTGGATTCTGTACTCCCAGTTAAATAAATTGCCCCCTCATTATCCACTGCTATACTAGGACTCCAATCCCAATCCGAGCCACCAAGATAGGTGGAATAAAGAACTGTCGATCCATCTGAACTGATCTTTGTGACAAAAATATCCCTATTGCCTGCAAAAGTTTCTTGCATAGGATTTAAAATTGGGAAGTCTAAAGACATCGTATCTCCTGCAACATACACCTCACCTGCCTCATTAACTACGACATCAAATCCCTCATCATCTCCTGATCCACCCATATAAGTTGAAGATACAATCACCATCGGATCGATGATTAACTCGTAATCTCTATTAAATTCTTCAACTTTAAAGCCGTATGTATGGGCTCCTATTTCGCTAAACGCAGCCTCTGCCTTAACTCTTTCCCCTTCAATTATCTGATAACATTCAGGCTTTTTGTGCATGAGCTCGCCAAACCTCGTGTCTATCACGATATGGCCGCTCTCATCAATTCGTGTTCCTCTTATGGCTTCGTATTCAAAATGAATATCTGAGACATCTCCCCCAGGCCTTATAATAAAATCATATTCTAGTTCTTCTTCGACTCCAGAGATTTTCATATCGATTTTGTCGTAAAGGTTTTTATAAAGGACTGCTCGTGAAGTCTCGATATTGGTGCGCCATTTGGATTTGTCGTTTCGAGTAAAATAATTGACTTTGTGATGTGCACAATCTAGTGGATACACAACCGGATTATTATGTGTATTCAGAAAAATTAGCCTTGAAACATCTCTCTTATAGTTGAGGTTTTTGGGCTTTTTCTCTACTCGGCGATTAGAAGGATTTAAATTATTATCGTGCGTGTACTCTCTTCTGACGCTGTCGAAAACCAATGCTTCCGTTGTCAGCCAAAGGGTATATCTTGAAGTCTGAGCGCAGAATAGCGCCTCCTCATCAAACTGGCCATTATTAGGAATGAAATAAAGCGGAGGCTCTAAAAAATCAGGCGATACGATGAGGCTTTTAGCTCGGTCTTGGTCATTCATTAACTGCTGGATGTGGAATTGACTCTTTATCTCAGGACTTATTGAACCGTGTTGAAACATACAACTCAATGGAGCAAAAAGAATCATGGAAGTGGAAAAAAATAGGACTGCGACAATTAAAAAGAGATAAGTGAGTCTTGGCCCCTTTGAATTCATTTTACCCCTCAAATGTTTATTGCTTTCTTATTATAACACTTTGCGCAAGAAAATATATTTTAACTGTTGAGACCAAAACAGGTCTGTATTATGAGGAAAGCTATTTAATTATATGGGAATATCTGGTACGCTCGGACAGATTCGAACTGCCGACCTACTGATTCGTAGTCAGAGGGTCGACGTTAAGCGAAAGCTCCTCAATGATCTCTGTCTC
>CAZXJE010000175.1:0-7310 GCA_964640835.1 uncultured Eubacteriales bacterium | reverse complement strand
CCCTAAGGGAGATGTACCATGCCCGTCCAGCCCTTCTCACGGTTTTCTCCACCACACGATTGGAACACTTAATAGTGCAACTTATTTTCTTACGATCACGGATTTGGCAATGCTTCCTTTGCCTGATTTGACCGAGGAAGCTTATTGATAATCGAGAGAGGGTTGTGTTACATTGCATTTAATGCTCCATAAACGCATGCAGCTGTTTCTCTGGGTCCTTATTCTCCTCACAGGTTTCTGTCCTTTTGCCCTTGGCCAGACGCAGGCCACCGGTCTTTCGCAAGCTGCCGATCAAGAAAAGACAGACGAGCCTCCCTTTAGAGTGATCGCCAATTATAAAGAGCAGCTGGAGAATCGGATCATCGCCACGGGCAATGTGGAGATCCAATACAAGACGATCAAGCTGTTTGCAGACAGGGTTGAATTGGACACCGAAACAAAGGATGTCTTTGCTGAAGGCCATGTTGTGATCCAAAGTCCCGGCGATGTGATCAGCGTGGATCGTATCCAGTTCAACCTCGATTCCCAACTGGGAACCTTCCAGAACGTTTTTGGCCGCTCCTCACCCAATATTTTTTATGAGGCAGAAACGGTTGAGAAGACGGATAAAAACATGTATAGCATGACAAAAGGTAGCTTCACATCATGCACCCAGCCGACTCCACGGTGGCGATTCTCTTTTTCCAGGGCGAATCTCAAAAAAGACGATTATGTGGAGATGTGGAATTCTGTTGTCAGGGTGAAGAAAGTTCCGATCCTCTATCTCCCATACCTTAAATATCCCTTGGATGAAGAACGGGCGACCGGCTTTCTGATGCCAAAATTTGGTTACAACGGGCAGAAAGGATTTAATTATTCCCAGAGCTTTTACTGGGCCATGAAGCGGAACATGGATTCTACGCTCAACCTGGACTATTACTCCTCCCAAGGGTTGGGAGGTGGTCTGGAATACCGGTATATGTTCACCCAAGGTACAGGGGGACAACTGAATCTATACTACTTCAAATTCAGGAACGATCCTGAACTGGAGTTGCCCGAAAATGCCTACCTCATCCGCTTCAGCCACAATCAGCCTCTTCCCTTTTCGTTCAACCTTGTGGCTGATGTGGATTATCAAAGTTCGTATGAATTTCTCCGAGAATTTGACAACAATTTTAGACGTGCGGTGGTATCCAACCGCCGCTCTCAGGTGTTCCTGCAGCGAGCGTGGTCTTATTTCAACCTGAACATGCGCGCTTCCCGATTCGAAACCTACTACACGGACAGGGAAAATTCCATCATTCGTTATAGTCTCCCGGAGCTTGGATTCTCTTCCTCACAGATCAAACTGATCTCGCCGCTTTACTTTTCCTTTCGCTCATCCTTCAGTGCCTGGGAGTACGGATGGGCCTATGCCAGCCGGCAGGATACGGATTATAAGGAAAATTATGAAGATGGCACGCAGAGAAACTCACAGAGCATCTCTTTTTCTCCAGTGCTTACTCTACCATTCACCTCAATCCCCTGGTTGGTCATCAATTCTTCCCTGGCATCCAACATGTCCTTCGATTTCCAGAGTTATGCCCCAAACACCAAGGACATCGTGGCTGAGCCTATCCTCAGAAAGAACTTCACTTTCAACATAGAGTTTATCGGGCCCACGTTCAACAAGATATTCTTGGATGATAAAGACGAGCCAAAGGTCAAGCATATCATCGAGCCCACTTTTTCCTACCGATACGAAAGTCCGGTCGAACAGTCCGACCGAGTGATAACATCGGCCCGCTATTTTACACGCGCTCATTATGTCTCTTATGGTTTAACCACTCGAGTTCTTGTCAAGGTCAACAAAATGCCGAGAGAGATCTTCACCTTTGGGCTGAGTCAGATCTACTACCTGAACCCTGAAGAGAGCCCCATGCAGGGCTTTGAGGTGGACGGGAAAATTCCAGAATTTTCAGATATTAACGGGTATTTGAGATATTACCCCGGGACCAAACAAAGTATCGATTTTTCCATGGCGTTTAATCACTACCACACGAGGTTTTCGCGCCTCCGGTTGGGGGCGAACTGGGGTGCACCGGGTGACAACCTGTTTCTCAGGGTTAGTTGGTACAGGAGCCTGAATCCCTATTTTGACAACACTTGGGGCGAGCGTCATCAGGCCAGTTTCTACACCGGCTTTAAAATCCCGAAGATCAACCTCGATGCCCTCGGAACGCTGGATTACAACATCAAGGAGAGAAAGCTTCTTTACACGTCCCTCTCAGTGGTTTACCATTACCAGTGTATTGATTTTAAGGCAGATGTTAAGATATTCTATTTCCGAGAGAAGCCCGAGGCTCAGTTCGGCATTTCTATCGGACTCGGTAATATTGGGAAAACCACAGATTTTCTCGGAGGTCTAACAGATAGCGAACATGCACAGACAAACAATCCCTATTATGATGGTGATGGAACACGTTACTAGAAAGATCATCGATTCAAGGGTAATCATTTTAGAATCCGTGATGAATGATATCCGAATATCCCAATTGGTGACTGCGAAAACACAATTGGGACACTTAATAACACAACTTGTGTTCATACGATCACGGATTTGGAAATGCTTCCATTCAAAGGAACAGAGAGGTCAAACATGAAAGGGCTGATTTTAAGCGGAGGGAAGGGGACGAGACTTCGTCCTCTGACTTTTACACAAGCTAAACAATTGGTCCCGGTGGCCAACAAGCCTGTCCTGTTTTACGGAATCGAAGCACTCCAGGAAGCGGGGATAAAAGAGATCGGTATCGTTGTCGGTGACACAAAAGATGAGATCAAGGCGGCCGTCGGGGATGGTTCTCAATGGGGGATAAAAATCACCTATATCGAGCAAGAATTCCCCCTGGGATTGGCACATGCTGTAAAAATTTCTGAGGAATTCTTGGCCAAAGAGCCCTTTGTGATGTATCTTGGCGACAACATCCTCAAAAGTGGCATCAAATCACTGGTTGATGAGTTCAAAAAGAAGAAGCCCAGCTCGCTCATCCTTCTCACAGAGGTGCCAAATCCTCAAATGTTCGGCGTCGCCGAGCTCGACGGAGAACGAGTGAAGAGGCTGGTTGAAAAGCCGAAAAAACCGGCGAGCAACCTGGCTCTTGTTGGCGTCTACATGTTCGATTCCCATATCTTCGAGGCTGTTAATGCCATTACACCATCCTGGAGGAATGAGCTGGAGATCACAGATGCCATCCAGTACTTGATCGAACACGGGCATATTGTCCATCCCCATCTGGTCTCGGGATGGTGGAAGGACACGGGTAAACTCGAAGACATTCTTGATGCTAACCGGCTAATTCTTGAACGCATAACAAGACAGATCGGAGGCCAGGTTGATGAGGCATCCAAGATCAATGGAGAGGTCATCATCGAAGAGGATGTTCGCATAGAGAACAGCATTATCAGAGGGCCTGCCATAATCGGAGCAAAAACCGAGATCGTTCATGCATACGTGGGTCCGTTCACATCCATCCAGGAAAACTGCCGCATTGTCCGGACGGAGATCGAGAACAGCATCGTGCTCCAAGGGAGCGAGATCTGCGACATCGGGAGCAGGATCGACGAAAGCTTGATAGGCCGGGAAACGAAGATATACAAGTGCCCTCCCAAGCCTTCAGTCTATCGCTTCATGGTGGGCGACAAAAGCGAGATCGGGATTAAGTGATTTTTAAGTGAAAATCATCACAGTAATGAGTACCTTTAAAGATAGAATCAATAAACTTGGATGCTCATATTTACGATGATCCACAGAAAAACGATTTTATGGGAGTAAGGGATGATTGATGGAGTAAAGATCAAACAACTCAGAGTGATTCCAGATCAAAGAGGCCGGCTCATGGAGATCCTCCGGGCTGATGACGATCTTTTTGTAAAGTTTGGACAGGTATACATGACAACGACATACTCTGGAATCGTCAAAGCGTGGCACTTGCATAAAAAGCAGACAGACAACGTTGTGTGTGTGCAAGGAATGATCAAGCTTGCCATGTACGATCCAAGAGAAGACTCGCCTACATACAAGGAAGTCAATGAGTTTTATCTAGGCATTCATAACCCGCTCCTCGTTCAGATTCCTCGAGGAGTCTACCATGGATGGATGTGTGTGAGCTCGGAGGAAGCCATTGTCGTGAACGTCCCCACAGAGGTGTATGATCGTGAGGATCCAGACGAATTTCGGCTGGATCCTCACCAGAACGACATCCCCTATGACTGGAGAAGGCGGGATGGTTGAAGAGCGGACGATCTCGGGGAAAACCCTCCTTGTCACAGGGGGGGCTGGCTTTATCGGCAGCAATTTTATCCATTATTGGCTTAAGAAATACCCAGATTGCCGGATCGTCAACCTGGACAAGCTCACCTATGCAGGGAACCTGGACAATCTCAAGGAGGTTGAAGATAATCCGAGGTACGAATTCGTCCAAGGAGATATCTGTGATCGCGAGCTAGTGGGAGATGTCTTTCAGAGGATCGATGGAGTCGTCCATCTGGCTGCCGAAACTCATGTGGACCGTTCCATCCTGGATGCCGGGGAGTTTGTTAAGACAGATGTGCTCGGTAGTTTTGTGCTCTTTGAGGCCTGTCGGCAGGCCGGAGTCGAATTCTTTATACATGTTTCCACCGATGAGGTCTATGGAAGTAGGGAAGAAGGATTCTTCCAGGAGGGCGATCCTCTTAATCCAACGTCACCGTATTCGGCGAGCAAGGCCGGCGGGGACCGCTTAGCATATGCGTACACAAAGACATATGGCCTTCCGATCATCATTTGCAGGCCGAGCAACAATTACGGACCTTACCAATATCCCGAAAAATTCATCCCTCTATTCACGACTAACGCGCTCGAAAACAAACCTCTTCCTCTCTACGGAAAAGGATTGAATGTCCGAGACTGGCTCTTTGTGGAAGACAATTGCCAGGCGATCGACACACTCATCCGGAGGGGGCAATTTGGGGAAGTCTACAACATCGGTGCGAATGATGAAGTAACGAATATTGGTGTGGCCGAGCGAATACTGGAAGTCCTGGGGAAGCCAAAAGATTTGATCAAATATGTCCCGGACCGTCAGGGACATGACCTGCGTTACGCTCTGGATTGTAGCAAGATTCACCAAGTTGGCTGGAAGCCGGAAAAGAGATTTGAAAACGCGTTGGAGGAGACGGTGCGCTGGTATGAGGTTCATCCCGACTGGTGGAAAAATATCAAAGAGAAAAGCAAGGAATTCAAGAGCTTTTACGAGGCCTATTACCAGAAGCGAAAATAATATCTAAAACCATAAATGACTGGGAATGAGGAGGTTCAATGAGAGTCCTGATCACTGGGATTACAGGGTTTGCAGGAAGTCATCTTGCTGATTATATCTTGGCTGGTTTTCCTGATGTAGAACTCTTCGGCTTGGTGCGCTGGCGGAGCCGGATGGAGAATGTGATCCAAATCCAAGATACGGTAAATTTTTATGAAGGCGATCTCAAGGACATCGTCTCTTTAAAAAAATGCCTTGTAGAGATCAAACCTGACCGCATATTCCATCTGGCAGCTCAGAGTTTTGTTCCGACGTCATGGAAGTGCCCCTCTGAGACATTTGCCATCAATGCGATCGGTCAGATCAATCTTTTTGAAGCGCTTCTCTTGCTCGGCCTGTCTCCAAAGATCCAGGTGGCCGGCTCGAGTGAAGAATATGGCTTTGTCCGACCGGACGAGCTCCCGATGAAGGAAACTAATCCTTTGCGCCCACTCAGCCCATATGCTGTCAGCAAGGTCGCTCAGGACCTTCTGGCATACCAGTATTTTAAAAGCTACGGATTGAAGACGGTACGCACCCGCGGCTTTAACCACACGGGTCCGCGCAGGGGAGACGTCTTTATCTGTTCGAACTTTGCCAAACAGATCGTAGAGATCGAGAAACAAAAGAGAGAACCTGTGATTTTCGTCGGAAATCTGGATGCAAAGAGAGATTTTACGGACGTTCGTGACACAGTCCGTGCCTACTGGTTGAGCCTGGAAAAGGGAGAAGAGGGGGAGGTCTATAACATCGGTTCGGGCAAGGCCCATTCTATGAGGGAAACCCTGGATATGCTCCTTGAGATGAGCAATGCCGATGTAAAAGTAGAGGTCGATCCGGCGAGATTGCGTCCCTCAGATGTCCCTATACTCGAATCTGACTGTTCCAAGTTCCATGCACTGACGGGTTGGGAACCTCACATCCCTTTTAAGCAGTCCCTTTTGGATCTACTGAATTATTGGAGAGAGACGATTTGAAATCGAAGGTTTTTATAACAGGAGCCACGGGCTTTGTCGGTTCCTATCTCAGTCAAATGCTCAGATCTCCCGCCCATGCCATCTATGGGACTTGCTATCCTGAAAGGCCTGAAGACTGTGATCGAACGGTGGCTGATAAGATTTATTATCAAGATATCAGAGATGCCAAAGGATTATCTGCTCTCATAGAAGATATCCGTCCTGATTGGGTTTTCCATCTCGCGGCAGTCTCAAGCGTTAAGCGATCTTGGGATAAGAGAGATGAGACATTCGATATAAACCTCTCCGGAACATACCATCTCTTTGAAGCCATAAGGCAATATTCTCCCCGAGCAAGGATCCTCTACGTCAGTTCCTCAGATGTTTACGGAGTGTTGACTCCTGTCAATAAGGCTCTTTCTGAGGATGATGCGATAGAACCTGTTAACCCGTATGCATTCACAAAGATATCCGGAGAATTGCTCTCCAAGTTTTACTCTCGGATTGAAGGGCTCGATATCGTTCTCGCCAGGCCATTTCCGCACACCGGCCCGGGTCAGAGCGCGGACTTTGTTTGTCCGGATTGGGCGCTCCAGATCGCTCAGATCGAGAAGGGAGACCGTGAGCCGGTCATGACGGTTGGAAATACCGAGGTCCAGAGAGACTTTTTGGATGTGAGAGATGTGGTGAGGGCGTATGTTCGGCTTATGGAAAAAGGCCAAAAGGGAGAAGTTTATAACATCTGTTCAGGCCGGGCGATCGCTCTCAAGGATGTGCTGGACATGCTTATGTCTTTCACCTCCAGGGTGATAGATATCTGTGTTGATCCTCAGAAACTAAGGAAAACCGACATCCCTCTTCTTGTGGGAGACAATCAAAAAATTCAACACACGACATCTTGGAAACCCAAAATCCCCATAAAACAGACGTTAAAAGACCTTCTTGAGTACAGCCGCTCCTCTCTTGTCTAATGAGCGGTCGGCTGGAAGCATTTCCAAATCTGTGATCGTATGAAAACAAGATGCGTTATTGAGTGTCTCAATTGTGTGGTGGAGAAAAC
>CAZXJE010000174.1:0-7482 GCA_964640835.1 uncultured Eubacteriales bacterium | reverse complement strand
GTTTTTGATATCATACAATCTGATAACTCGGAATAACATCACGGATTTGGATATGTTTCCTCGATAACTGAAGGATTTGAAAAAAAACTGAGTTTTTTCTATACTGGGCAGGAGCGGATGAAGAGAGGCTTAATCACCATCCTAGTTTTATTTTCCTTCGCTTTTTCTTTTCTTCCATGCTCTGGTCAGGAAGTGGCTCCGGAAGAACCCCCCCCAGAGAAAAAATTTACATCCCTCCATAAATCCCTGCTGGTCCCTGGATGGGGACAGCTGGCCGAAAAAAGGTATATCGAAGGAATCGTATTCCTGTCGGCAGAGATATTCGCGTTCTACCAAGTATTTTCCTTCAATCACAAGGGGAACGGGGCCTATGCCCAGTACAAGGATGCAGTCAGTGTGGCTGACGCGGTCCATTACAGACAGAAAACAGAGGATTATGATAAGAAAAGGAATCAATATCTATTAGTGGCAGCCGGTGTCTGGGTGATCAACCTGATCGACATCTATTTTATCATGAAGAATAAAGACAACCAGGGAAAAAATCTGAGGTTAAAGTTTGAAAGTGGAAAAAATAAAAGTCTGGCCTTTACTGTTAGCTATAGTTTTTAGCGTACTGGCGTTTCCTTCATGCCAGGATCGTATCTTTGATAATCCCTTTGACCCTGAGGCTGGAGAAGTTGTTTTCGAGGTGATCAATACGATCCCTACGCCGGCATTGATCCCACTCGGACTTACCTGGGACGGAAGCACCATTTGGAATGTGGATGGCTACAATGAAACCCTTTACAGCCTCAACAGGTTGAATGGATCTCAAGTGCGAGCGCTGACGTCCGTCCTTCAAGTGACATCAGGCATCGCCTATGATGGACATGACCTCTGGGTGTGCAGTGAGGCAGTGGTCGAGGTCTACAAGATCAACCTCTTGACAGGCGACATCCAAAAAAGACTCAACCTCCAGAGGGGTTCTTTCACAGCTATTGAATACGGCGACGGAGCCTTGTGGATTGCCGATGCCCTGTCGAATAAGATCATGCGGGTCGATCCCGACACGGCAGAGATTTTGTCTTCCTTCGCGAGTCCGGGAACTCGAGTGGATGGAATGGCTTTTGATGGAGCAAGTCTATGGGTGTCTGATATGGCCACTCTTACGATCTTCCAGATAAGTGTGGAGGGCGATGTTTTAAGGGCCTATCTTTCGCCCGGTCAGTCTCCCCGTGGGTTGACCTTTGACGGTGCCTTTTTATGGAACGTGGATGGGAACCGAAGGATTTTTCAACTCAAATTTTAAAATTGAAATTATTGAATAAAATATTCTGTGTAATCACGATGCTCCTGAGCGGGACATCCTTTCTTGTATCCGAAGAAAATATTCTGATCGAATTTAAGGGTTCTTATCTTGCTTACAGTTATGATCACAACCAGATATACGGAGAGGGCATATCGTTCCAAATCCTATCCTATGATGTAACCTGCGACCATCTGAAAGCCGATATCGGGGCCCGTGTCTTTTATGCGTACGGCTCTGTTGTCTTGACAAAGGAGGGGGAGAGGTTTGAGGGGGACGAATTTTTTTTCAGCCCTGAGGAGAGGAAAGGGACTCTCATCAATTACTCGGAAAAGGTTGGAGTAATAAAATTAAGACTGGAAGAAAAAGAAGAAAAAGAAGAAAAAGAAGAAGAAGAAGAAGAAGAAACCGCTCTGCCCTCTGATGTGCTCGAAACCATTACAATGTCCAAGATACAGTCTTCGCTGTTCTATTTCACCTGTGAGATGGCTCAGATAACAGAGGTTTATGAGGTTCTGGGGGAAAGAGTTGTCCTCCATCTTGAGGGACTGGAATCGGTCGGATTTAAAAAATTCAAGCTCTCTTCGGGATTGAAACAGAAGGGCAGTGGTTTCTCCTTGGATAAGATCTGGTTCACAAAATCCCAAGGGATCATTGCCCGGGGCAGCTACCTTCTCAGAACTCCGGATAGAATCAGCAGTTTGACGCAGTTGAATTATGAAGAGCGTTCGGTGCTTAAAGATTACTCGGGACCGGACAGACAGATTGATATCCTGAATTCCACCTCTGTTGTTTTTGACAATAAAACAAACGCCAGTTTTACCGGAAACTATAATTCCAGCAATCTTTGGAATGCCAGCTTTGTGTTGAACAGGAGGTGGAGCGAGACGGTCACCACAAACTTTGATGTCTCCTACAACAAACCGATCAATTTCAAAGGAGAAACATGGTTTGGCTTCACCTCCATCGTAAGTGGGGGACATTTGGGAGAGCTGTCTCTTGCAGGGAGGTACGAGGTCCAGGATCAGGTCTTGGGTAGTCTCGCCTATGGCAACACCTTTCTCGAGCGTTTCACCCTTTTTCTCAACTCCACATATTCCAAGATCAAGATCGTTGGGAGCGATAGTTTTTCTGAGATCCTCACAGGGGGAGTGAGCCTTTCCTATGATTCCCGGATCTTTAACCTGTCCACCGATTATTACCTCAACCATGACCTGTTCGGAAGTCAGCTGCTCTCCCAGCCTCAACTCCGGGTGGGGATCAATCCATTCTCCTTTTATGGGGGGATCCTTGTGGCGAGCCTCACGAACATATTTATCTATAGCGATGTAACAGCGGGCCCCGAACACCAGGATACGTACAGTAACAACATGATTTTTAGCCTGTCCACCCAGCCTATGTATGTGGCGCCGCGATTTTCTCTGAATATGAGTGTGGCCGTAGAACAATTTCTCGAGAAGGAAGACCGGAATTTCACTTCTGGCGGTTTTATAGGGAATGCGGCCGTTGAGGTCGCAAGAGGATTCTTCTTGGAAGGATTGTACAATTTCCAATCGCGGCGCAGATCGAGAGATTGGCTCATCGAAGGGACTACAAGTCAGGATTTAAGTGCTGTCTTCCGGGCAACTCCCTCTGATAAACTGAACAGTTGGATCTCTGTTTCCTATGATCCAAAAAACAAACAGTGGACACAGTCCTTTGCCGATATCTCTTTCGAGGTCATCAGAAAATGGAAATTTCATACTCTGATCAACTATGATTTTATTCTGAATAAGCTCAACAATATCGACCTGTTCCTGGTGAGAGATGCAGGCCGTGTGCAATTGCGGTTTATATGGCGAAGCTTATCCAAACAGTTTTCCGTGGAATTGGTACCGAGATGATAAAAAAAGCGGTTGTTATTTTGAGTGTTGCAAGCTTTTTAGCCGGGGGAGGGTGTATCTCTTTTAAGATCGAACCGCGTCCCGAGCCCGAACAGCTCGTAGAATCTCTCGTGCTCTGCAAAAGAGTGCTTCCGGACGGCGAACTCCTGGCTCCTGCGGATATAACGACGGATTTTGTCATGGATGATCCGGATGTGCTCTGCTTTGTAGAGCTGAAAAATGTAGGACGAGCCATGACGCTTAAATGGAAGTGGTATGCCCCAGATGGGTTGCTTTTCAAAGAGACGGCCGATGTTTCTGTGAACGAAAACGAGTCGTATTTGGAGGCTGTAACCGCCTACGACGGGCTGGACATGCAGCAAGAGGAGAGCTTCGAAGGCCTTTGGGTGGTTGTGATATTGGTCAACGGAAAATTGGCAGGACGCCGAACATTCATCGTCCGCTAAGGAAGATTGTTGTTCGAATTGATCCAAAGCTTTTGCCCGGGATAGATCTTGGACCTTGAGTTGAGCCCATTGAGCGAGAGGAGAATGCTCAAGTTCATCCCGAATTTCTTGGCGATCTCATAGGGTGTGTCACCAGATCTAACCGTGTATTGGGAGGCTCCGGAGAGATTGCCGGTCTGTATGGTGAGTTTCTGTCCCACCTGAAGAGTGTTGCTCGTGAGGCTGTTTCTCCTTTTTATTTCTGCGACCGATGTGTTGAAGGAACTGGCAATCTGGTAGAGGGAATCTCCTCTCTTGACGACGTAGACGAGCTTTTCTCCATCGCGAACGAGCTCTCGAGATTGGGCACGGGATGAACTGCTTCCGGCACGGCCGGAAACTTTGAGCCTCTGTCCGGGGTAGATAGTATACCGCCTGTTGAGCCCGTTGAGACGGGCGATGGCGGAAATGGATGTCCTGTACCGGCGGGCGATTCCCCCGACCGTCTCACCCTTCCTGACATAGTGGATGGAATAGGTGGCTTCTGGAGGGATCCAACGGGTTGTTGACTCTATAGCAGCCAGAGTTTTTTCTCCATACCCTATGGGAACTTTCAGGAAGTAATCTCCTTCGGGTGTGGATTTATGACGCAGTTCTGGATTGAGTTTATCCAGCTCATCCGCGCTCAATCCCATGTTTTTGGAAAGAGTGGAGAGTTTAACAGGACGGTATATTTCAACGGTCTCATACTCGATCGGAGGATTGGGTGTGGGAAGAGTCATGCCGTACTTTTCTGGGTTATTGGTGATGAGAATCGTGGCAATGAACCGGGGGACAAAGCGGGCCGTCTCCCTCGGCAACAGTTTGTACAGGTCCCAGAAGTTATCGAGATAATTGATCCGCTGATTCCGGATGAGCCTCTGCACTCTGAACTCGCCGCAGTTGTACCCTGCCAGTGCCGTTGTCCAATCTCCGAAGAAGGCGTGGAGCTCCTTTAGATACTGGATAGCTGCCCGCGTGGATTTTTCCGGGTCCATCCGCTCATCCACCCAGCGTGTCCGTTTCAACCCGAACCGGTATCCTGTGGATGAAATGAATTGCCAGAGACCCAGAGCCCGTGCTCTGGAATAAGCATTGACCTTGAATCCGCTTTCAAAGATGGGCACCCAGGATAATTCTTCAGGCATGGCCTCTTTTTTGAGCTCCTCGAGGATCATCTCTCTGTAAAGCCCACCTCGTCTGTAAGCATCTTCGAAATACTTTCTTTCGACTGTTTGGAACCGCTTAATCTCGGCCAGAACATCTTGGTTCTCAACCAAGGGGATGGACCGGTGATTTTCACCGACCGCAATGAGATGTGAAGCATAGATCTCTTGGATCCTCTGCGCAATCAGAAGCCTCAAGTCGTTTTTTTCTTGGTTTAAAGGGGATTCCTGGGGGAGTTCCAGTTGGAGCAACAGGCTGTACGCGTCATCCAGAGCTGCTAACGCAGTGTCTATATCTGTCTTGCTCCAGGCGATCTGTGCATCCTGGTAAGCGGCAAGAGCGTCTTCCAGGATTTCCGCTTCTGTCCGTTTTCTCTCTGGCTCTTCTTGTTCTTCTTGCTTCTCTTGGGTGATTTCTTGGTTGCCCTCTTTTGCCTCTTCCATCACGACTGGAGGTGGCTCCTCTGATTGGACCACTTTGGGTGGTGGTTCCTCTGTGACTGTTTCTTGAGTCACGATTTCTGGGACCTGCTGCATCGGATGTTGTTTGGATGAACAACTCCAGGTAAAAACCAGGAGAGCAAGGACACTTATGAAATACAGCCAAATCTTTGATATTTTCAATTATTTTCCTGAAAAGGGGTAGTTATAGCACTTCTACCCTGTTGAGTCAACAGGCATATTTTTTTGCTGGCCTGTTCTCTCTCTTATTTAGTCGTACGAACTCCTTCCAGATCAACCTGAATTATTCATAAAATCTGCTGACAAACTTATTTTCTAAAAACATTCAATATCTTATTGTCAGCATCTTTTACCTTTCAGGCGAGCTGATCTTACTGCATCTGCTTCGTTTTGTCGGGTCTCGCGGTAGTAAACTACAGCTTCGCCCTCCATACCTTGCATCTACAGCAACCTCAACTCGTGAATAATCCATCTTCCACCTGAATTATTCATAAAATCTGCTGACAAACTTATTTTCTAAAAACTCTAATTCATAGCTTACAACGCAAAAAAACTCCATTCCGTTTCATTAGCTGTTACAGGGGGATGGCGCACGAGGCCTGGGACTTATCTTTTTCCTTTAATCAGCGGTTTATTTGAGCAGTCTGTTCGCAATTTTAAGGCCTTCTTCCTTGGTCTCGAAATCGTTATCCAACTGTTTCTGGTACAGTTTGTCCAGGATCTTCCCCATTCCGGGTCCTGGGGAGACTCCCATCTCGATCAGGTCCCGGCCCAGAATAAGAGGTTTAATGGACTCATTAGAGATATTGAGCGCTTCGAATTTATCCACTAACCACTGGGCCTCCTCATCGAGATCCTCGACAGGTGCCTCGCTCCTCCCGGCTCGGTCGGCTGCGTCAAGAAGCACGACCATCTCGATCTCACCATTAACATCAGCGGCCAGTCTGTTGAACGCTTTTTTTGTGAGGACGCCTCTGTTCTGCCAGAGCTCAGAAGCGCGATGATGGCATCTGATGAGAGAGAGCACGGTTTTTCGCAGGTCATAGCCGTTCCAGGAATAGATCTTGAAGCGATCAAAGATCTGTTCCGTCATTTTTTCACTGGCAATGTCGTGTCCGTAGTTGATAATAACCATCCGGCCACGTTTGAATTCCCATCGCGCAGTGGAGGCCTTGCCGATATCGTGGTAGAGAGCTGCTAGAAGAAGGGCAAGTTTTTTCTGTGGTTGAAAATCTCTTTTCTCGGCAAGGCGTTTGGCTTGATCAACTGTGATCTTGGTGTGTTGCCAGACCGTGTGGTGGCCGTAACGGTCTTTTTCCGGATGGAAAATAGAATCTTGGATGGATAGAGTTAGCCTGTAGAGCTCCGGAAAGAGCTGGTGCAAGGCATCCAACATGAACAGCTCCTCAAGACCTAGGGATGGCATGGGTGATTCGAGGAGTATCCGGAAAAACTCTTCATTCACCCGTTCTACACTTAGGCCAACGAGGTCGATCGTTTTGGAGATGCCGTAGATATCGGGATCGATAGAAAAATCCAAGACTGAAGCAAAACGCGCCGCCCGAAGGACGCGCAGGGGGTCTTCTGGAAACGCCTGGGGGTTTGTCAGGCGAATGATTTTTTGTTTGATGTCTTCGACGCCATCCAGGGGATCATAGACCTCTCCATCACTCAGCCGGACGGCTATGCTGTTGCATCGGAAGTCGCGGCGTTTCAGGTCCTCTTCGAGGGGAAGGTCGGGGTCGGAAGAGATGATAAAATCCTTGTGTCCCCGGACTTCAGCTTCACTCGGAAAATCCTTTCGGGGGAGTGCGATATCATAGGTTTTTCCCTTAGTGTTGAACTTGATGATCCCAAAGCTTTTCCCGACTTGGTCGACTTTACCGTATTCCCTAAGACGATCGATAATCTGCTCGATAGTAAAATGAGTGATCAGAATATCTATCCCCTCATCTTTGGCGCCTCCCAGGATCTTGTCGCGGACATAGCCGCCGACAATATATACATCTTCCCCGAAGTGTTCGATGAAGAGCGCCTTATCTCGAAAATCCAACTTAAGTGTCATGGGCCTCTATTATATATCGTCTCGCAGCAGGATTGCCAGATACATCTATCCAAAGTTCGCACTCACAAATCCGTGCTGATGTCATTCAGGATGATCAGATTGTATGATATCAAAAACACACTCAGTTTCCCCAGCGAGGAAACTTCGTTCGGATCCG
>CAZXJE010000173.1:2185-7506 GCA_964640835.1 uncultured Eubacteriales bacterium | reverse complement strand
CTGTCCCCTTTTTTTACCTCGAGGGGGTGATGCTGGGTAGGGAATATCACCCCCTAAATTCACCCCAAAAGAGGATTGACCCTATAAAATCCCTGGCATAGATTATTATTGCAAGAGAAAATTTTGCACGCTTAAAAGGAAGCGGAGTTATTTGGGTTTAAATCAGGGTTAAGTAGGTTGCCAATGGAAATGGAAGCTAATAAGCCAAGAATTATCGCTATCGCCAATCAAAAAGGCGGTGTAGGAAAAACCACAACAGCCATCAATTTGAGTGCAGCTCTAACTCGACTGGACAAACAGGTCTTGCTCATCGATATCGATCCCGGCTCGCATGCGACATACGGGCTCGGTATTCTTGCCCACAAACTGGAACGGACAATCTACAATGTGCTAAAAGGCGAGTCAAAGATTGAGGATACTGTCATCGAGATCTTGATCGAGGACAAGAGCATGGATTTTCTGCCTTCCTCTCTCGAACTTGCCGAAGCGGAAATGATCCTCTTCAACACACCAGGCCGAGAGTTCCTCCTTTCCAAGGCACTCTCCAGCATCACCAAATACGACTTCATCTTCATCGATTGTCCCCCCTCCTTGGGTTTGATGACTCTCAATGCATTAGTTGCGGCCAGGGAAGTTTTTATCCCTCTGCAGACGGAATTCCTGGCCTTACAGGGGCTCAGCAAACTTTTGGATTCGATAGCGATCATTAAGGAACGCTTGAATCCTCCACTCGAACTCATGGGAGTCGTCGCAACTAGATTTGATGGACGGAGAATCCTCAATCGCGAAGTCGTCGAAAAGATCAGATCCTATTTTGGTGATAAAGCTTATGACCTACCCATCCGAGAGAACATTTCCTTGGCTGAAAGCCCTTCTCATGGCCTGACGATCTTCGAGTATTCTCCTTCCTCCTACGGCGCAACTGATTATTTGGCTCTTGCGGAAGATATTTTAGAGAGGACTTGAATATGGGAGCATCAAAAAGATTAGGTGATGTGGATCCTTTTACTTGGATCAGGGACACAAGGGAAGACATTCTGGTCGAACGCGTTTTGAAAGCCACTTCACCCCGTATTGGCACTGACTCTAAAATGGCCATGGCAGGCGAGCCTTTTATGCAGACACAGACAGATAAGCCGGTTGAGATCACGATTGCGATCAAGAATGTCCAGGGCGAAAGAGTCATCACTGTCGAGATTTTTAAAGAGGGAAGTCCCCCCGCAAAGATTAACCTCAAAGCGTAGAGGCCACCCCCCTATCCAAAAATATCACCTCAAAATCCATCTCTAGAGGTGATTGTTAAATCCTTTGATATTTGACATGCTTTCCGTGCGTTTGAGTGTGAAGACGTAAGAGATTTACATATTTTTGCTAATAAATTGTGTTACACACTGAGATTTGAGTTAAAGAATGAATAGAACAGATACGAAAGGACGTGTGGCCACCAACACTGCCAAATCCCGGCCGAGGAAGACCCAAAAAAACCCAAAGCTCATGCGAACCGTAACGCCCACCCAAATGCCTCCCGAAGCGGGCAATGGCTACCTCGATCAGTTGTTTGAGAATGCCCAAGAAGCCATTGTCATGACAGACGACAAAGGGTGCGTACTGCGTGTCAACAGCGAATTCGAGAGACTTTTTGGATTTTCTCGAGTCGAAGTAACAGGAAAACTCGTCGACCCACTCATCGTGCCTAAAGGCCATTATAACGTGGCCTCTTCTTTGACTAAGCGGGCAGCCAAGGGTGAGCAAGTTGTTATGGACACAGAGCGTCAGCGAAAAGACGGGTCTCTTATCGATGTCTCTGTTTTAGCCTCTCCTATTCGTGTAAACGGCGCTATCTCTGCCGCATTTGCCATCTACAGAGATATCACAGAACGCAAAAAGGCGGAACAAGCACTCAAGCACAGAATTGAGTTTAATAAGCTCGTCTCATCCATCTCTTCCCGATATGTGATGACCAACGATTTTGGCGAAGCCACAGATTTCGCTCTCCGCGAGATCGGGAAGTTTACAGAAGCAGACAGGGTTGTGATATTTCTTCTCAGAGAGAATGAGCCAGTGTTCGACATTACGAACGAGTGGTGCAAAAAAAATGTGTCTTCCAGGAAAGCAAATCCACAGGGCACCCCAATGGACAAGCTTCCATGGTGGATGAAACAAATTCGCAAAAAAAAGTACGTTCTGGTGAGGGATGTTACCCAGCTGCCAAAGGAAGCTATAACAGAAAAGGAGATCTTGGATCGGTATAACATCAAGTCTCTCTTTGCTATCCCCTTGGTGGCAATGGGAGATTTTGCAGGTTTTATTGCTTTCCATAACGTGATGAGAACCGGTGTATGGGACAATGGAGATATGGCGCTTCTCAAAGTTTTTGCAGAATTAGTCGGAAATGCGCTCGAGCGGAAGCGGAGGGAAGATTTTCTCCGTGAGAGCGAAGAACAATACCGTTCCGTCGTAGAGAAGGCAAGCGATGGGATTGCGATACTTCAGGACGCCCAAATCAAATTTGTCAATCTTCATCTGGCCAAAATGTGGGGCGGCGCCGCTGCTGAAATGTTGGACAGGAACTTAACCGACTTTCTGCGTCCCAATGAGAAATCGAAGGTTCTCGGACGGTATAAAAAACGCATGGCAGGAGAGGAGATCCCCGCGATATACGAAACAATAATATCACGGAAGGATGGTTCGAATCTCAATGTGGAGCTAAACGTCGGCATCAGCCAATATAAAGGGAAGAAAGCCACCCAGGTGTTTGTCCGCGATATCACAGAACGCAAACAGGCGCAGACTTGGCGGAAGGTGCTCGATGGGGCGATCGAGGCCATCGCTATGACACTCGAAATGAGAGATCCCTACACGGCGGGACATCAACAGCGCGTTTCACGATTGGCCTGTGCGATCGCAGATGAAATGGGCCTTCCGCAGCAACAGATCGATGGGCTCCGCATAGCCGGACTCATTCACGACCTCGGAAAAGTGACTATCCCAGCAGAGATCTTGAGCAAACCCGGCAAACTCACGGAAACAGAATTCAGCATCATCAAAAATCATCCCCAGGTGGCCTATGACATCCTGAGAAAGATCGATTTCCCCTGGCCGGTTGCCGACATTGTGCTCCAGCACCATGAATACCTGGATGGCACCGGTTATCCCCAGGGCCTCAAAGAGAAGGATATTCTCCTCGAGGCCAGGATCCTGACCGTTGCCGATATTGTCGAGGCAATGGCATCCCACCGTCCCTACCGCCCAGCACTCGGTATCGATAAGGCCCTAGATGAAGTCAAGTTCGGAAAAGGCACGAGATTCGACGCCACTGTGGTAGATGCCTGCCTGGCGATCTTTGCAAAGGCCTTTAAACTGGATTAGTTGGCCTTTTCGCTCTGAAAATTCGCCGGGATCACCCCTGTAAGTGAAAAAATATCACCTCCTAATCCCTCCCTAAAGGTGATTGTGCGCTGTTTCCAAATCTGGCATCATTTTTTTGAAAGGCTGGAAATGTGTTATGTCTGTTACGACAACAATTATATATATCAGAAACCAAATAAGGACAAAAACCATGCGTTTAGGAATCTTTAACTCAAAATTTTTGACCATTTTTACACTTTGTCTGTTCATTTTCCTCCTTACCTCCGAGGCTTCTTCCTTGCGAGGCTTTCAGGAAGCAGAATCGTTCGCCAAACTCCTCGGCGAGGGAGAAGCCTTCTACAAAAAAAAGGAGTACGACAAAGCGATCATCCGGTATCTCGAGGCCTATATGCAGGCCGAGCACGACTCAGGGAAGTCGGATGTGTATATGGGCCTTGCCTTGGCATACACGGGCAACAACCAAAAGGATAAGGCTCAGGACTATCTCCTCAAGCTTCTGAAGATGCAGCCTAACAAGAAGATCGAAGAGCAGAAATATCCCGCAGATTTTGTGATCCTGTTCTATCAAGCGAAGATCGAGGCCTTGAAGCCTGCGGTAGAATCTGTCAAGCCTGCCCCGACCGAAGTCGTCAAACAGGAAGAGAAGAAGGCTCCTCCAAAGACAGAGCCGGCCAAGAAGCCAGAGCCAAAAAAAGAAGAGCCCAAGCCGGCAACAAAAAAGACGGAACCCAAAACAGTAACAAAGACAGAGCCGAAAAAGCAGCCTGCTAAAGAAGAAAAAACCGGGGATCTACCCGAAAAGCTCAAAGATGTTCCAGGCGTTACGGCCACAAAGAAAAAGGATGTCGCAAAAAAAGAAGAACAACCTGCCACTAAGGAAGAAAAGCCCGCAACAAAAGATGAGACAAAGGAGCCCATTGTAAAGCAGCAGGTGGCCCAAGAAGGCAGAATCGAAGAGAAGAAAAAGATCCCGTGGTTGCTCATCGCTGGGGTCGCTGTCGTAGGCGGCGCCCTGGCCTATCTGCTGTTGGGGGGTTCAGAGAGCAGCGAAGATGAGGTCTCGGCCGGAAGCATCCAGGTGAATTCCTCACCCTCGGGTGCACAGATCTTCCTGGATGGATCCGCTACAGGTCAGGTTACAAATGCAACTCTCACGGGAATATCTCCAGGATCCCATAGAGTGGAAGTTACCAAAGAGGGATATGTTGATTACGAAGAGTCTGTGTCAGTGTCTTCAGGACAAACAGTACGTGTCGATGCCACTCTCTCCAAGCACACGATTTCTGTGAGCAGCCCGAAAGCCAATGACGTCTGGCACAAAGGACAGAGCGTCCAGATCAAATGGAGCATGGGAGGAGGATCGAGTGCTGTAAAAAGCGCTACGCAAAGCCACTTCAATCAGCTCCTTTCGGATGGCGGCAACAACAGAGCCTTTCTCAGGCTCAAAGTGTATCGTGAAAGAGAAGCCATGCGTGCCCGAAGCCACAGCCTGAGAGCTGGTGGTGGAGTGGAAGATTCATCAGATGAGCTCGCCAGAGTTCGGAAGGTGATCGGAGAGCTCTCACAACCCACGGGGGAAAATACTCCGGGAGCAACCGGCCAATCCCTGGATGGGAACGGCAATCCTGGCAACAATCCTGGCATGCTGAATATCATTTCCAAAACTCAGCCTGGAAACGACAAGGCTGTTTCTGCGGGTGATTTAGATGTCCAAGCCGTATCTGAGGTGAAGATCGAACTGCTTCAGGGTGGTAAACGTGTAAAAACGATTGCAAACAGAACACAGAACGACGGTCAGCATAACTGGAAAGTGCCTGCTGATGTGCCCGAGGGATTCAACTTTAAAGTTAAAGTCTCTGCGGCAGATGAATCATCTGTCTTTGGCACGAGCAAGGTATTTACAGTGCTAAGCGAATACGAATTGTCGATGAAGTGGGGCAGCAAAGGGAACG
>CAZXJE010000173.1:0-2085 GCA_964640835.1 uncultured Eubacteriales bacterium | reverse complement strand
TCTATGTGGCGGATTCCTACAATTTCCGGATCCAGAAGTTTGATGCTGCTGGGAAATTCCTTGCCCAATGGGGAAGCAGAGGAAACGGCAACGATCAGTTTGGCCTACCTGTTGGAGTGACGGTCGATAACAGCGGTAGTGTCTATGTGGTTGACAGCGAGAACCACCGCGTCATGAAGTTTAACTCCAATGGACAGTTCATCACCATGTGGGGCAGTCAAGGCAGCGGTGACGACCGCTTTAATCATCCTGTGGGCGTTGCTTGTGATTCGTATGGAAATGTTTATGTCACGGATTCGGAAAACCACCGCTTCATGAAGTTCGACTCTACAGGTAAGCTCATTACCAAGTTGGGAACCCGTGGTGATGGAGACGATCAGTTCCGTTATCCTTCGGGAATTGCCGTAGATGCCTCAGGCAGAGTCTATATCTCAGACAGCGGCAACTACCGCATCATGAAGTTCAAAATTATGGAGTAGGCTAGGGAAGCGGTTAGAAGAGAAGTAGTTAGAGCAGATTTGTTAGTTCTGCAACTGAGAGATTTTTCCTAAAAGCGAGTCTTACTCTTACCCTTTTTTATCTTGAGCGGTTATCTACACTCTTGCATGAATGAATCATTATACGGATAAGGGGAAATATATTGCTGGCTGTGGGGGGTAAATAAGCAAAAGGGGTTATTGGATAGAAATTCTTGTCCAGCCAGCGCAACAAGAATTAATTCAATTATACAACAGTAATAAGATATAATCAATAGGAAACATAAGAAATATTATTTTTTTACATCTCAATTTTCTAATTTTTTGTTGATGAAAATAGGCTTTCCGCTTTAATGAAGTTAAAAGAAAAAGCAATTTTAATGAGAATAATGTTTTCTTAATATCGTCTGTATGCATTGGTAATAAAAAGATGTTAAGGATTTCTTTGTGGTGTGATTGACAGGCGTACCGTTTTGCTATACTTTTTCAGCCATACAATGTTTGGGTCCAAGGAGAATTGTTTCCAAAAGACAGTCGGTTTCTGTATTCTTTTGCTTGCCCTGTTTGTAATAAATTTTCTCGAGGCGGCAACAAATAGGGATGATCCTACTCAAGAGCAATTTGTTACCTCTTTCAAAGAGGGTGAAAAACATTTAAGAGACGGTCAGTTCGATAAGGCGCTTAAATCATTTGAAACAAGCTTGAATTTTGCGAAAATTGGAGGAAATGAACGGGGAGAAGTTGAATGTTATAAAAGTATTGGATTGATATTCTGGAATCTAGGACAGCTTGACAAGTCAGAAGATTCCTATGCACAGGCGAAACTATTTGCGGAAAAGTATGGGATAGACACAGCACACGAAGAACTCTCCACCTATAACGAAATATTTCAATTATACACTGAAGGGAAAACGAGCCGCGTTTCCAATGATTACCAGAAATCAATAATCAGTTTCCAAAAGGCTCTTGATTTAACCAGAGCAAGTCCAAGCAAGCATCATGAACTTAAATGCCTTCGACAATTGAGCCTTACTTTTTGGGAGTTAAATGATCTTCAGGCTTTTTATAAATTGAATAAAGACGGTTTAAAGATTGCCCAAGATTTAAATCATAGACGGGAAATCGGCAGAGCTTTTAATAATATTGGACTTTACTTTTGGAAAGCTAACGAATACTCCAAAGCGCTAAGCTTCTATCAGGAAGCGTTAAATATCGCGAGAGAGCGTAATGATAAAGTGGAGATCTCAGCCTGTTATAATAATATTGGATTAGTTTACAGGGCATTAGGATCATATTCAAAAGCACAAAATTATCTAGAAAAAGCCACTCTAATAGATAAGGAATCTGGAAATAGTATATATCTGCCTATGGTTCTGAATAATTTAGGTGTATTGTATCGAAGGAAAGCAAATTTCACAATGAGAGGAGATGATTATTTAAGAGCATTAGGATATTTTGAAGATTGTCTAGAACTAACCTTGAAGGAAAGCAAAGTGAGAACTGAAATAAAAGCCTTGAATAATATTGGGAATATATATCTAGATCTGAAAAAATATCTGAATGCATTAATGTATTTTCAACAAGCACTTCGGAAATAAAAAGCAATACA
>CAZXJE010000172.1:0-7510 GCA_964640835.1 uncultured Eubacteriales bacterium | reverse complement strand
AGTCAGAAGGCGGCGCTGCCGGTGCCGTACATGGATGCCTGTCTGCAGGCGCTTTAACAACAACGTTTACCGCTTCCCAGGGGCTCATGCTTATGCTTCCCAACATGCATAAGATAGCCGGAGAGCTGCTTCCTACAGTGTTTCATGTGTCGGCACGATCTCTGGCCTGCCAGTCGTTATCCATTTTTGGCGATCATTCGGATGTGATGTCCGCAAGGAACACGGGATATGCCCTCCTCGCTTCCGGCTCTGTCCAGGAGACCATGGATTTGGCTGTTGTTGCTCATCTGGCAACGCTCAAGTCAAAAGTTCCGTTTCTCCACTTCTTTGATGGGTTCAGAACGTCTAATGAGGTTCAAAAAGTGGAAATAATTCCCTATGAACTCATGGCTGAATTGCTAGAGATGCAGTATGTGAGAGAATTCCGGGAGCGCGCCATGAATCCGGAAAGACCGAAGATCAAAGTGGGCGCGCAGAATCCTGACGTCTACTTCCAGGGCAGAGAAACAGTAAACAAATTCTATGATGTTACTCCTGCTATCGTACAGGAATACATGGATAAACTTACGACTAAGATCGGGCGACAGTATAAGCTTTTTGATTATATCGGTGCGCCTGATGCAGATAAGATCATCATTTCCATGGGATCCTCAACAGAAACGATCGAAGAAGCTGTGGCTTATCTCACAGAACGTGGTGAAAAAGTGGGCGCTATAAAAGTACGGCTCTATCGTCCATTTTCTGCAGAAGCTTTTATATCGGCCATCCCTGAAACGGTGAAAAAAATCGCGGTTCTCGATAGGACCAAAGAGCCGGGTGCTCTGGGTGAGCCTCTTTATCTCGATGTTGTTGTCGCTCTTTCTGGAAGAGATTATAAGATCGTCGGAGGGAGGTATGGATTATCCTCAAAGGAATTTACGCCGAGTATGGTGAAGGCAGTATACGACCATCTCGATGGAGAAGGGTTTCATGGGTTTACAGTGGGTATAGAGGATGATGTGACTAACACATCTATCACAATCAAAGAGGAGGTAGAGGCTGAACCCAAAGGAGCCATCCGTTGTAAATTCTGGGGCTATGGATCCGATGGAACAGTGAGTGCCAACAAAAATTCCATTAAGATCATCGGTGATAGTACGGATATGTTCTGTCAAGGATATTTCCAGTACGACTCAAAAAAATCGGGGGGAGTCACGATATCTCACCTGAGGTTCGGTAAAGACAAGATCCAGTCGCAATATCTGCTTAATACCGTGGACTTTGTCGGCCTTCACAAAAGCTCTTATATCGGCCGATATGACATTCTCGGCGGGCTCAAAGAGGGGGGGACGTTCTTGCTGAATTCCATATGGAGTGCCGATGAGGTTTTTGAGAATTTGACGGAAGATATGCAGAAAACGATTTTGGAGAAAAATATCAAAGTCTTCAACATTGATGCACTTAAGATCGCCCATGATGTCGGCTTGGGTGCCCGCATCAGTACGGTGATGCAGGCGGCCTTTTTCAAGATTTCCGGTGTACTTCCGGAGGATGAGGCTATCAGGCTTATCAAGGATGCTATCAAAAAGACTTTCATGTCCAAGGGTGAAAACATCGTGAAGATGAATTGGTCGGCAGTGGATAAGGCTGTAGCTGCAGTGGAAGAAATTCACGTTCCGGATAAGATCACAAAATCCGCCCCCCCACCCAAGCTGATTCCCGATGATGCCAGTGATTTCGCTAAAGAGGTCATCCTTCCGGTCATGCGTTTTGAAGGGGACACTATCCCGGTCTCTAAAATGCCCATTGACGGTCAAATTCCCTCAGGCACAACAAAGCTGGAAAAACGAGGGGTTGCTCCGGAAGTGCCCCATTGGATTCCCGAAAATTGTATCCAATGTAACCAATGCTCTTTGGTCTGTCCCCATGCTGCAATCCGTGCGAAACAGATCGATCCGAAGAGACTCGAGGGCGCACCTGAAGGATCTGTTACAGTAGACTCAAAAACTAAAAATGATCGCAACCTCAAGTTCCGGCTCCAGGTCTATGTGGATGATTGTGTGGGCTGCTGGAACTGTTATGAGGCCTGCCCTTCGAAGGAAAAGGCCCTCGAAATGCTTCCCTATGAGGACGTGCACACACCCCAAGTGAAGGAAGGAGAGGCCTTCTTTGAAAATTTACCCTACAATGTTCTCGATGGTGTGAAGAGAGAGACGATCAAGGGGAGTCAATTTCTCATGCCTTACCTGGAATTCAGCGGGGCCTGTGGTGGATGCGGAGAGACTCCCTATGTCAAGCTTGCAACACAGCTTTTTGGTGATCGCATGATCATTGCCAACGCTACGGGTTGTTCTTCCATATGGGGAGCAACCTTTCCCACAATGCCCTATTGTAAAGATCGGGCCGGGCGTGGACCCACCTGGGCAAACTCTCTGTTCGAAGATAATGCCGAATATGGTTTTGGTATGCGTTTGGCCGTAGATGCAAACAGAGGGCAGCTTCTCGCAAACATCGATCGTTTACTCGAAATGGGGACAACTGCCCGGTTGACTCAGGCTTTACAGAAAAGCAAACAGCTATGGAATGCGGTAGACGATGCGGCTAAATACGCTGCTAAAGAAGTGAAGGATGCCATACCCGAAGCGCTTAACAAAGCGAATGGAAATAGCAAGCCTGTGTTGGAGAAAATCGAGGAACTTCAGGATTATATCGTTGACAAAAGCGTATGGTCGATCGGAGGAGATGGATGGGCATACGATATCGGCTACGGCGGACTAGACCACGTCTTGGCCATGAATCGCAATGTGAATATCCTTGTGCTTGATACTGAGATTTACTCGAATACCGGGGGACAGGCGTCAAAAGCCACGCCTACAGGATCCGTGGCAAAATTTGCCGCGGCCGGGAAGCGAACAAAGAAAAAAGACCTCGGACTTATGGTCATGATGTACGGCTATGTCTACGTTGCGGGAATTGCCATGGGAGCCAATCAGAATCAGACTCTGAAAGCTTTCGCGGAGGCTGAAGCCTATAATGGTCCCTCTTTGATCATTGCATATGCACCTTGCATCCAGCATGGATTCGATATGCGCTACACCCAAGCTGAGGAAAAACTGGCCATAGACACAGGATATTGGATCCTTTATAGGTATAATCCCTTGCTCGCAAAAGAAGGAAAAAATCCTCTGGTTTTGGATTCAAGAGAACCAAAGCTTGATTATGGAATCTTTCTGGAAAACGAGATCCGCTACCGTACGCTGACCCAACAGTATCCAGACGTTGCTGAAAAACTCTTTGCACAAGCCGCAAAAGAGGCCGCAGAGAGATATGCATTCTACAAACGCATGGCCGAGTAAAAATCTCGAAGCTGTCTCTTAATACACAAATACAGAGAAAATATATGTTTAGACATGTCTCCTGATGTGTGATATATTACATATCAGCATAAGATGTCCCGGAAAAGCGTACTTAACCTCAAATCATTGAAAGATCAGGTCTATGATTACTTGAGAGAACAGATGGAATTGGGTGAAATTCGTCCGGGAACTGTCATAAACATGGAAGACACCAGTAGAGAGCTGGGTGTGAGCAGGACTCCTCTCAGAGACGCGCTCCTCCAGCTTGAGGTGGAGAATTTTGTCTCGATCTTGCCGCGTCGCGGAGTGGTCGTGAATGTCCTCACGCTCAAAGATATTAAAAGCTACTACGAGATTTTAGGTGCCCTTGAGAGCGCAGCGCTCTTGTCTTGTTTTAAAAGGATAAAAAAGACCGGCATAAAAAAAATGAAGGTCTTGAATGATAGGATGGCCCAAGCGATCTCCGGTGATGACTTCAATTCTTATTACCAAAACAATCTGAAGTTTCATAATGTTTTTTTAGATCTGTGCGCCAATGACCTTCTTAAAAAAATGGTAAATAACCTCAAGCAGAAACTCTACGATTTTCCCCGTCAACAGGGATTTGTGAAGGAGTGGGAAGAGGAGTCCATCAAAGAACACCAAGAGCTGGTGGACCTCATCGAGAAAGGAAAAACCCAGGAGGCATCCAGTTACATCAGGGATGTCCATTGGTCTTATGCTGTTCAGAAAAAGTATATCCAGAAATATTACAGCCATGCCGCTTCGCTCGCTGATTCAGAGGAGGCCAGGTGGCCAAAGGAATAATCTTCGATATCAAGAGATACGCCGTCCATGATGGCCCCGGTATACGCACAACCGTGTTTTTCAAAGGATGCCCTCTCAATTGTCAGTGGTGTCATAATCCGGAAGGTATTGAACCTATGCCCGAATTGCTCTTGAATAAAGTCAAATGTGCCATAGATTGCCGGGCTTGTATCTCCGAATGCCCTCAGGGTGCTATTTCTAAGATCGGCACCACTGTGTACATCGATCAGGAAAAATGCGACCTCTGCGGGAATTGTGTTGACTCCTGCATGTATGAAGCATTACTGATCGCAGGAGAGAAAGTAAGCGTCCGAGATGTATTAATAGAAGTTGATAAAGATCTGATCTTTTATGATGAGTCCCATGGTGGAGTGACTCTGTCGGGTGGAGAACCACTTCTGCAAATGGAGTTTTTAGACGAGCTTTTGGATGAGTTTAAATCCAGGGACATACATGTCACTCTAGACACATCGGGATATTCCCCCTTCGAAGATCTGGAGAGAGTCAGTGACAGAGTCGACCTGTTCCTCTTTGACCTGAAGATGATGGATGAAAGGGATCACGAAGAATACACAGGTGTGTCAAATGCTGCCATTCTCAGGAATTTGAGTGGACTAGTTTCTGTTGGAAAACCTGTTGAGATCCGTATTCCCCTTGTTTGCGATGTCAATGATGATGATCCGAACATTCTTGAGACAGTCCGATATCTCTTTGATCTAGAGAATATCCAAAGTGTAAGTCTTTTGCCCTATCATAGGGGAGGGTGCGAAAAATACATCCGCTTGAGAAGGAGAGAGAGGACGAAAATTTTCAAGCCACCATCCAAGGATAGGATAAGACAGATCAAACAAATTTTTTTAGAAGCGGGGTTTATAGTAAGAGTTGGAGGCTAGGCATGAATGAAAGAATCAAAACGCTTAGAGAACAGAGCTTAAAAATAAATCCTTACATCTCGCCGGAAAGAGCAAAACTCATTACGGAATTCTACAAAGTTCGCAAAAGCGATACAGTGTCTGCTCCGGTGAGACGTGCTCTTGCCTTCAAGTATCTGCTCGAAAAGAAGAAGATCTGTTTCAATGAGCGTGAATTGATCGTCGGTGAGAGAGGACCTGGGCCCAAAGCGACGCCCACATATCCCGAGATAACAGCCCACAGTTTGAAGGATCTGGAAATTCTGAATTCTCGAAAAAAAACAGCCTTTGCTGTTGATAACGCCACAAAAAAGCTTTACAGAGAAGAGATTATTCCCTACTGGAAGGACCGCTCTATTCGAGACAGGATCTTCGAGGAAATGTCCGAGAGATGGAAGGAAGCTTATGATGCAGGTGTCTTCACAGAATTTATGGAGCAAAGAGCCCCCGGTCACACAGTCCTGGATGACAAGATCTACAAAAAGGGATTTTTGGAGTTTATGGAGGAGATCGAGGAGACAATAGCCCAACTGGACCTTCTCAATGATCCTGAAGCTTACAAAAAAAGGGAAGAATTGAAGGCCATGTCCATCTGTGCGGATGCTCTTATCGCCTATGCCAAACGGCACTCAGAGGAAGCCCAGCGTTTGGCAGAAAAGGAAAAAGACTCCAAAAGGAAGGCTGAGCTGCAAAAAATTGCCCGTGTGTGCAAACATGTCCCTGCTCGAGCTCCAAGAGATTTTTGGGAAGCACTCCAGTATTATTGGTTTGTTCACCTGGGAGTCATCATTGAACTCAACACCTGGGATTCCTTTAATCCCGGCAGACTAGATCAACATCTCTATCCATTCTATGAGAGAGAGCTCAAGAGAAAATCCTTCAGCAAGGAGAGAGCTGCAGAGCTTCTACAGGCCTTCTGGATAAAATTCAACAACCAGCCTGCCCCTCCTAAAGTTGGAGTTACCGCAGAGGAAAGTGGAACTTACACGGATTTTGCCCTGATCAACACGGGGGGAGTGAAGAGAGATGGTTCAAACGCTGTCAATGATCTCTCCTACCTCATCCTCGATGTGGTCGAAGAAATGCGCATCTTGCAGCCGAGTTCGATGGTTCAGGTCAGCAAAAAAACTCCCGACAGTTTCTTGAAAAGAGCGCTCAAGATAGTGAAGACCGGATTTGGCCAGCCTTCTATTTTCAACACAGAAGCGATCATTCAAGAGTTAGTGAGACAGGGGAAGACGATCGAGGATGCCCGTGATGGGGGGGCCAGCGGATGTGTGGAGACCGGGGCGTTCGGAAAGGAAAACTATAATTTAACAGGGTATTTCAACCTAACGAAGGTCTTTGAGGTCACTCTCAACAATGGGGTGGATCCGAAAACCAAAAAAAAGATAGGCCTTTCCACTGGAAATCCTTCCAAGTTCTCGGATTTTGAAGAATTGTTCAATGCCTATAAGAAACAGATCAAACATTTTGTGGATATCAAGATCGAGGGGAATAACATCATAGAGCGCCTTTATGCGGAGTATTTGCCCACACCGTTCCTGTCTCTTTTGATAGACGACTGTATCACCAAGGGCAAGGATTACCACGATGGGGGTGCACGTTATAACACATCCTACATCCAGGGAGTTGGATTAGGGAGTATGACGGATATTTTGACTTCAGTAAAGTACAATGTCTTTGATAAGAAACACATTCTCATGAAAGAGCTTCGTTCGGCATTAAGACGGGATTATCGTGGGAATGAACCTCTAAGGCAGAGGTTTTTGAACAAAACTCCCAAGTACGGCAACGATGACGACTATGCGGATGAGATCATGCAGATGATATTCGAGGTGTATTATGAGGCCGTCACTGGAAGGCCCAACACTAAAGGCGGATTTTACTGCATAAACCTCTTGCCCACAACAGTCCATGTCTATTTCGGGAAGGTTGTTGGTGCTACTCCAGATGGAAGAAAAGCGGGAGAGCCACTATCGGAAGGGGTCTCTCCAGTGCAGGGTTCGGATAGGCAGGGCCCCACAGCTGTCATAAAATCTGTCGCAAAAATGGACCATCTCAGGACCGGTGGCACGCTCCTCAACCAAAAATTTACTCCCCATCTTCTTTCCGATGAATCAGGGATAGACAAACTCGCCCACTTGATCCGCTCATATTTCAGGTTGGATGGCCATCATATCCAGCTCAATGTCGTTAGTGCTGACACCCTAAAGGAAGCGCAGAAGAATCCTGCGAAATACCGCGACCTTATCGTCCGTGTGGCCGGTTACAGCGACTATTTTGTCGACCTGAGCCCCGAGCTCCAGGATGAGATCATACGCCGAACCGAACACCAATCCTTTTGATATTTAGTAACTTGAAGAAGCATCCCCAAAATAGTGATGAATGAGGTTCCGAAAGTTCCAATTGGTGATTTCGAAAACGAACGACGGGAAAGCAATGCGACTCTATTCA
>CAZXJE010000171.1:0-7520 GCA_964640835.1 uncultured Eubacteriales bacterium | reverse complement strand
AGATATCATGTAAATTTATTTTACAGGGATAACATTTACTGTCTCATGATTCAACGTTCTGTGTTATCATCATTGGAATAATGGGGACATAATAATGGGGACGGACATAATAATGGGGACGGGCCACGGTATATTATTTATTATAAAAGAGATAGATCAAAAATAGTGTCTCTTTATAACCTTAAAGTACTGTTTATATAGGCGAAATCAGAGTTCTAAGGATTTTCAGACTATTGCTACTAAAGAATAGCAAAGATATTTTCTTAGGATGTCCATTTTACCCTAAAAAAGAATATTATAAGGTCTTTTTTGGCCGTAAATTTTAGGTTAATCTATTTAATATCAATAACATCATGTGGCCCGTCCCCATTAACTCCATTCCGTCCCCATTAACTCCATTAACTTCCCCTTTAACTCTTTGATTTCGACTTAGAGTATGTTATAACCTTTCTCTATTTTATACATCATAATATTTAATACGTCTTTCATATTAAACATACTCGATTGATGAAAGAGGACTCATGATAAAGAAATTGTGGAGCTTGCCTATTGTTATTGGTTTATTAATGAACACCAGTATTTTAGCCGCCTCCGGACTTAGCCTTTTTGAGGTTGGTTCAAGGGCAGCAACCATGTCGGGCGCCTATGTCGGTCTCGCCGATAATTCTTCCGCTATTTATTACAATCCTGCAGGAATCGCTTTTCAAAAGGGAGTGGGTTTCCGGATCAATTTGACCTATTCCAAGTACAAGGTGACTGCTGAATCAAATGAAGAACAAAGCCTAGGCTCGTACGATTCTGTGGACGAACGACTTCAAGGCTCCTTTTTTGTCTCATGGAACTTTCATGAGAGGGTCAGCATTGGCCTCGGAGGATTTGCTCCTTACGCGATAGGAGCTCATTGGCCATTCAACTGGCCAGGCGAGCGACTTAACAGCATAGCTAAGGTCTCAACCTTCTATCTCCGTCCTGCAGTTGCATGGAGAGTGACCGATGGGCTGGCTATCGGCGCAGGCCTAGATATTGTCTGGGCCTCTCAAAGATGGGACGCCAACGTGTATTCCTTCAACATAATGATGAATTCAAGCGGGACTGGGATTGGATTCTCGGGAGGTATACTTCTTAAACTGAGTGATCACTTCCAATTAGGTGGACGATACCAACACAGGGTTAAGGTTGATCAGAACGGAACTTACAGAGTTCAGTCAACTCCCATGAATACTCCCGGCACAAACTTCAGTGGAGTAATTAGTGCTCACAAAAATTCTGCAACGGCTCAAGGAGCTTCCTATTCGGGGGCCATAATGTCACCACAAGATACAGCGGATATGCTAGAGTTCTACGACATTATCTCTTCCCAAACGCTGCCTTCTGAGGCGGTATTCGGATTGATGTGGTCCCCGATGAAAAAACTGATGTTACTTGCTGATGCTCAATGGACGGAATGGAGCACGTTCGACAAAACGGAGTTCGCACCAGAAAACTCGGATGATGATGCCATCCACACCATTAATTTTAACTGGAAGGATACCTGGAGCTTCAAGTTCGGCATCGAGTATTTCATTAAAGAAATCCTTTCCATAAGAGGTGGATATGCCCGACATCAAAGCCCTTCTCCAGACGAGACACTTTCTCCCACTTTTCCTGCTTTGCCTCAAAACGTCATTTCTTTAGGAGTGGGATATAACGGTCCCGTTCGGACGATCGTTGACCAGTCCCTGATGGGGAAGCTCACTTTTGACGCGTTCATCCAGTATGTGATGTCAGAAAAAGCAACATCCACTCTTCCAGATTATCCTCTGACTTACTCTAGCAACTATTTTGTCTTTGGTTTTGGCGTTGGTTTTAATTTTTAAGAAATCATCTCATTAAAAGATCATAAAAAATCTGTTGGAATACAGAAGCAAAAAGGATTGTCTTATAGATATAGGACTTGCTGTAAAATGTTGTTTCGGTTATTTTAATAGAGAGATAAAAAAATGAATTTGCGCAGGGAAAAATGACTATCACACCTCAAAAAATAAAAAAAATAGCAGTATATGGAGGATTTGTTCAAATCCTGGCGATACTTATGGTTTTGGGGAGCTGCGATTTTGGCACTCCCGATTACAGGTTAAATGTTATCATCGAGGAAGGAGTCACAGGAACTCCTCAGGCAGGCGAGGAGATCCATAAGGATCTCTCTGAAATAAGTTATGAATATACAGGGATAAATCCCGTTCATACTGTGGAAGTCTTCCTCAACGACATCCGTCAGACTTATACTGGTACATTCGCGATGTACACAGATGTCACCCTGATCGCGCGATTGGTGGATATTCGCGGAAGGTGGAGTATGGAGATGCAGCAGACTGATCCCAGTGAGACTGTTGAATTCGAAATGACCCTGGATGGGGCCAGCTTGACTAGCGGCACGTTTTCCGATAGCCGCGGTAATCACGGATACTGGACGGGAGAAAGCGGAGTGGTCACTATTACATATACTGATTGGAATTTCTTCGTCCTGACTGGTGCGGTGTTTAACATGAGCGGCATTTTTACAGTAGGCGAAGATGAAAAAGGGGTCTGGGCCGCCGAGCGTTTGGATTAAAATATGAGGGACGGGCCACGCCATCTTATTCAAATAAAATAGGTTAGTCCAATAATCCATGCCTAAATATGTCTTAGAAGCACTTTTTTAGGGGTAAAATGGACATTTTAAAAAATTCTAGTCTAAAACTAGTCAGTTATTATTGTTAAACGTTTTGTAAGTTTTAAACGTAAAATGAAGAAAGGAAAAAAAGAGATCTACGTTGTTCGTTTTCTCAATAACCAATTGGGACATTCGGACATCATTCATCACGGTTTTGAGGATACTTCCGGATTGCCCCCGCTTTTTAATCCGCTATATTCTTAATGAGACCGTTCTTAGTGCATCACCATAATTCTTCCCTTAAAATACTCGAACTTATCTCCTCTGTTTTCCGCACAGATGATCTCTGTTTTAACTTTCTTGCCCTTCACAAAATCCGCAAATTCCTTGTACACATGCTCGTCCCCCCCCGCATGCATAGGAAACATGTACTTGGGCTTAACAGATTGCAGAGCATATAGAGCTTCCTCATTATCCATGGCGTTTCCCGCCAGCATGAAAAAAAGGTCGATATCTTTGGCTGCATCCGCCAAAGCTTGCATATCTTTTTTGAAGACATCATGGCCCCTGCTGTAATCCCCGGAATGATAGATGACGACTCCGTCAACCTTGACTAGAAAATTGCCCTCGATCTCCCCGGCCTCTGGTGAGTGAAAACATTCGATTTTTATTCCATCAAGCTCGAGCTTTTTTTTGGGACCCATATAGAAATAATTGGGATTGTCCAGGGCCTTCCATCCAAAGATATACCTGATATATGGAACCGCATGCTCCCATTCCAGTATGGTTTTGTCAAAATGGTCCGCATGCTGATGGGAGGCGAACACATAGACATTCTGATCATATATCTCCGTGGGATTTATCCGTCCGTTGATCAGCCTTGGATCATCCGGGCGGTCTGTTTTTTTATAATAATCGAAGATGAGGAGATGATTCATGGTCTTCACCGCCCACCCGCTGTGCCCCAGATACCAGATAACAGCCTCATTCACTTTGAGATCCAGTTCAGAAAAGAAAAAATAACCCCGCTCTCCAACAAACACATCCGGTTGTGCGCCCATAGAAATCAGCCTTTCCGAGAGCGAGTTGTGTCCGTATGTAGCGGCATAAAAAAACGGCGTTTTTCCCTTCGCATCTCTGGCATTGACATCCGCCCCTAAACGGACAAGGATCTGAGCGATATCATTGTATCCTGCTATCGCTGCTCGGTGAAGCGCTGTTATCCCGAATTTATCCGTGATATCCACTTTTGCTCCTTGGTTTACTAATAATTCGAGAATTCCGGATGAGTTCCCCTCGGCTGTTGCAAATACAGGGGTTCGTCCCCAATTGTCACTGGCATTGACATCGGCCCCATTTTTAATGAGGAGCAAAAGCATCTCCTTGTGTCCGGATTTAACCGCCGCAAAAAGAGGTGTTTCGCCGATTTCATTTTTTGTCTTAACACCGGCTTTGTTCTTTATCAAAAACGCCGCCTCTTTGAGGAAATTACTCCCCGCGCAGGTATGAAGGGGTGTATAACCCCAGACATTAGGGATGTTCAGATCAGCCCCGGCTCCGATCAACATCTCAGCCACTTCGATGTGTCTGCGTAGAATTGAATAGTGCAAAGGTGTGTACTTGTAGGTGTTTGCACTGTTGAGATCCGCACCTTTTTTTATCAGAAATCTAACGACTCCTTTTTGGCCACCATATGCGGCATTAAGCAAAGGCGTATTGCTTTGAACATCTTTGGCATTCAATAATTCAGGATTCTTCTCTAAAAATTCTTTGATCTTTGCAAGATCCCCTTTTCCTGCCGCTTGGTGAATATCCTGCGCTGTAAGGAATATCACAAAAAGAACCAACACCGCACATACAATCAGATATTTTTTGCTCATATTTTTCTCTTTCATTTTTACTATCTTCAGTTTACTCAAAAATCGAAAGAAATTATAGTCGAGAAGGAAAAAATCATAATTTATCTGATAGTTAAGGGTTTAATTTTTATTCGTATTTTAAAGCTCGTGCCGGATTGGACAATGCAGCTCTGAGGGCCTGATAACTAACTGTAAGCAGAGCAATGATCAGAGCCATCACTCCTGCCAAAAAAAAGATCTCCCAGTCAATCGATGTTCGGTATGCGAATCCCCCCAGCCAGTTTCCCATCGCCAGATAGACTACAGGCCATGCGACAAGATTAGCCAACAGTACGAGGAAAGTGAATTCTCTGCAAAGCAAATAGGCAATTCTGGGTATGGAGGCCCCGAGAACCTTCCGAATCCCGATCTCCCGCGTCCTCTGCTCGGCAGCAAATGAGGCCAGGCCGAAAAGGCCGAGACAGGCGACAAACACAGCCAGAAAGGAAAAATATTTGAGCACACTTCCCATGCGTTGTTCGGTCCGATACATGGCCTCAAAGTCCTCATTGATAAACTCGTAGTCAAAGGGAAAACCCGGCACTACACGACTCCATGTCTTTTCGAGGCTATCCAGGGTTGCAGCGATGTTTTCGGGTTGAATCCGAATCAATAGGAGGCGGTTGAATTGGGGCTGAAGCATTAGGGCCAGAGGTTCGATCTTTTTCCTCAAAGGAAGAAAATGAAAGTTTTTCACAACTCCAATAATCGTGTTGGTTCTCTCTCCAAAAGTGAATCGTTTCCCCACAGCGGAATCGGATCCCATTAGTCTTTGGAGCTCTTCATTCACAACTATTGCCGACTCGGAATCAGATGGAAAATCTTGGCTGTAACTTCGGCCATCGGCCATCTCGATATCGGCCACCTCAATATAATCATAGTCGACAGAAGTGAAATTGACGGAGACATCCCATTCCGGATCTTTCCCTTCCCAGTCCGCTCCTCCCGCATTGCTGTAAATACTGGAAGGTTTGTTGCTTCCGGCGCTTACCTCGACAACACCCGGAAGTTTGATGAGTTCCTTTTTTAAAGCACCGTAGGAGTCTTGGACACTACCCCGCATCTGAACAGTAAGAAGATGATCCGTTTCGAATCCCATCGACTTTTCTTTCATGTAGTTCAGCTGACTGTAGACGATCCCCGTGCCGATAATCAGCGAAATGGAGAGACTGAACTGGACAACTACCAGGATCTTCCTGAAGACCCTACCCGAAGCACCCGAACTCACTGTCCCTTTCAGGACCTTCACAGGATGAAAAGAAGAAAGAAAAAGAGCTGGATAACTCCCGGCAATGAATCCTGTAGTCACCAGAATCCCCAACACAGCTAGTGGGGTAGAGCCGCTAGTCAGAGCAGCAAAGGAGATGTCTTTTCCGGTCAAAGCGTTGAAAGTCGGAAGAGCAAGATTCACACAAATAAGAGCCAGCATCAAAGCCAAAAAAGTGAACATACAGGATTCGCCGTAAAACTGCGTGACGATCTGTCTCTTCACAGCTCCAACGACCTTCCTCATTCCGACCTCCCTGGCCCGATTCACAGACCTGGCAGTCGAGAGATTCATGAAATTGATACAGGCGATGAG
The DNA here is from genome assembly GCA_964640835.1 of uncultured Eubacteriales bacterium. Taxonomy (GTDB): domain Bacteria; phylum Acidobacteriota; class Aminicenantia; order Aminicenantales; family Aminicenantaceae; genus WTAW01. Next base: position 1,408 of record CAZXJE010000171.1, on the reverse strand, counting down.
AAGCACAAAAACCGCAATCATAGAAAAAAGAGTGATATATTGAGCGTTGCCTCTCTTACCGCCAAATCCAAAGTATGAATGAAGATGAATCTGGGTAATCGGACGAAGAGAATAGATTTGATCCTCTCCTGAATCATGTTTGGTCACCAGGGCATGGATCTTTGTGGCGACGGAATCGGGCTCCGTATTATTTCTTAAAAGGGCAAATGTCAAAGTCGTATTGTTGTCCCAATTCTCAAGGTCTACTCCCTGTGTTCTCAATAACTCATAGGGGATTACTGCATCGAACTGCAGGTAGCCTGTTCTCGGGATGTTTTTCATTACCCCAGTCACCGTAAAATCCATGCTGTTATTGATATTGATTGTTTTCCCGATAGCCTCGCCGTGCCCAAAATATGTTCTAGCTCGGTCTTCGGTCAATATAATTGAAAAAGGATCGGCGAGAGCGGTTCGGGCATCTCCTTGGAGCAGAGGATAGCTGAACATTTCAAGGAACGAGGGATCGACTGCCAAAACCGAATCCTCGAAAAATGTCTTTTCAGTAAACTTCACGAGAAACTCGCCCATGCGATTAACTCTCGTTGCTTTTTCAACCTCCGGGATCTCCTCCACGAGTGCGGGCGCCATGGGATGGGGCGAAACGTTCACATGGAATAACTGGCCGGAGTAGTCCTGGTCGAATTCCACCCGGTAAAGTCGATCTGCATGAGTGTGGAACCTGTCATAGGAGAGTTCATCCAGTACCCACAGGGAAATAAGAAGCGAACACAAAATCCCCACCGCAAGTCCGATGATGTTCAGCAAGGAATACATTTTATGTTTTTGCAGATTACGAAGTGCGATCTTTATATAATTTTTAAACATTGCTGCGCTCCAATAGAAAGAATTGTTAAAAATATTGGGGAGTGATTTTAAAACCTGCCGCCAATACCACATTCGTGCGTATCTTTTTCCTGATTCTTTGGCTACACAACGATATTCCTCCTCGAGATCCCCGAGCAGGGGGACCTCTGCGTACTCATTCAAAAGTCTTGCGAGGAGAAATTGGGCAATTTTCGGTGGCTTATTAATCTTTTTTGTCATGACAGCATCAAGATTTATTCAAAGTCGTTTCAGGAATTTTCCGCCACAATTTGTCTCGCACGGTTTTCTGCTCCCTTAAAGCCTTCTTGCCTCGTGAAGTGATGAGAAATACTCGTTTGCTACGGCCCCCACGCTCGGAGGTCGGCTCTGTGAGTGAGGATTCCACATATCCCTTTTTTTCGAGACGATAGAGAGGATCGTAAATGGCCCCGATCGACCAATCTTTTCCCGTTGCTCTGCTGACTTCCCTTCTAATGGTGAGACCATAGGCGTTATCTCCAAGGCTCAGGATGGCAAGCAAGAGCATCTCATCATGACTGGAGAG
>CAZXJE010000170.1:4478-7541 GCA_964640835.1 uncultured Eubacteriales bacterium | reverse complement strand
CGTACTCATTATGAGTTGACGGCAGAAGAAAATTCGAATAGTATAAGACTCAGCAAGCACTCACTCTTAAAAATAAGGAGAGCGCTGTGAAAAACACAACAAAATTTATTGCGTCAATCGCCATATTTTCCCTCATCTTTAGTATCGGGGGATCTCTTCCCGCCAGACAATCTGATCCTCCCAAAGCAGAGCTACCTGTGATCATTAGTTCATGCGGACAGAGCCCTGGCGCGACTATGCTGAAAGTCATTTTTATGAAGATGAAGCTCGAGCACCAACCCAAGGCTTATGAGATCAATATATTGGCCACCGCCAACGACCTCAAGTCTGCCAAAGAAGCTGGAGCTCCATATAAATCCCTGATCATTGTGATGGGTGCAAGCTTAAAGGGAATGGGGGCAGCGGGGATTTCTATGGACGATGAGATATCCCGAACCGAAGCACTCATCACGGAGGCACGCGATCAAGGGATCAAAATCATCGGGGCTCATATCGAAGGCATTAAACGGCGAGCACAGGGTGCATCCGTTGGAGACAACACGGATGAACAAAGCATCGATACGGTAGCGCCGAATTCTCAAATTCTCATCGTCCGCAAGGACGGGAACGAAGATGGCCGGTTCACCATAATCGCTAACGAAAAAAACACTCCTCTCATTCTCATAGAGAAAAATCTAGACCTCCTCCAAGAACTTAAAAAAATCTTTACGGATTAGATTTTTTTTGAGCGACATATTCTGGTAAGATATCGGACGAATAGGGATTTTAGTCATACTATGGAAGATAAAAAGAGTAAAGAATCTCATCCCTGATTCGACTAAAGGAATAAGGCCGTTTGGACGCATAAATTCGATTAACATGGGGAAATCAACAAAATGCAAGATTTGCTAGCACAAATCACACTTGTCAACATCCTCAGCGTGTTGCTTTTAATCGCATCCATCTGGTTACTCGTCATCATCATTCAGAAAAAATCCGGTTACATGTTTCGGGCAATGGTCTTCTTCCTTTTTGTGTTACTGGCTTTGATCTACTTTCAACAGAGCGATGCTAAAAAATACACCATCTATGATGTAAAATATGCTCTCTTCCCTAAAAAAGGCCTCACTCTGAACTACCATACTGAGGAGGATTCCCAGCAGGGTACCGTCGTCCGGTATGTCTTCGACGAACCCATACCGAAGATTCCCGTGTCCATGGATAAAGACGGCAAGTTTTTCCATATCACAAACATAACAGTCTTAAACGAAATATTGAGCCGGATGGGTTTGCCTCAAGTCAAAAAGGGAGCCCAAGAGCTTGTCTCGATCACAGGATCAAACTCACACAAAAACCTATATCGCTGGGAGGACTATCCCAGGGGAGTCCTGGTCCTCGAGCGAACCATCTGTGAAAACAAACAAATTCTCGATACAGACAACTGTCTGGCTTCCATCACCATCAGGAAAAAATACCGCGAATAATTCCTCTCAATCACTGCATTCGTTTCACGATAGCATGCATTTCCAAATCCGTGATGTCATGAATACTTAATAGCGTTATTGAGTGATAAGATTGTGTGATGGAAAAAACCGTGAGAAGGGCTGGACGGGCATGGTATATCTCCCTAGGGGAGATATGAGGGAAGCCCGCATCCGAGCGAAGTTTCCTCGCTGGGGAAACTGAGCGTGTTTTTGATATCATACAATCTGATCAATCGGAAAAATATCAACACGGATTTGGAAATACTAGCCCACGATGAGGAAATGTTGCATTTAATGGTGATATCGAATACATTAGAGAATCTGAAAAATGTCTGTCTCTATAGAAATCATCTTCGCTGTGATGGTTGTCAGTTATATCATCGCGAAGTCACTTAAAATTTCGACCGAGCTCTCCATGTTTATCGCCGCCATCTCCGGCGGACTTGTGGGGGGTGTGGGTATTCCTGCCCGTCATATCGCAGAAGGAGCTTTCACCTATCTAGATATCATCCTCATTTTTATCACGGCGACATTTTTCATGAATCTTCTCAAAGAATCCGGAGGGGTTGCCTATGTGGTGAGGGGGATTATCCAAAAGTTTTCCCAAAAAAAATCAATCCTCTTCGTTTTCATCACATTCCTCCTTCTCCTGCCCGGTGCTCTGACAGGAGCTGGCAGCGTAACCGTTTTGATCACAGGCGGGATGATCGCCGTCGTCTTAGGCTACATGGGTCTCTCCAAGCCCAAAACAGCGGCCATCATATTTATAATTGCTGGATTGAGCGCGGCAGCCCCACCCGTTAGTTTATGGGCCATGCTGACAGCGGCGGGCGTCAACATGCCCTACGTGGGATTTTTCCTTCCCCTTCTTATTCCTTGTGTTGTGCTTTCTTTATTGACGATCTTTATTCTGGGCTGGCGAGGCAAACCCATTGACCTGGAAAAGGCTCTGCAGGAACTCCCGGAAGCGCCGCCGCAAATGAATTGGATCAAAGTCGTCTTGCCATTTCTCGCATTCTTTGTGCTCGTGCTCGTAGGACGGATATGGCCACATTCACTTCCTATAATCGGACTGCCCATGATGTTCGTCGCAGCAGCGATCGTTTCTTATTTTCTCTCTCCAGTAAAACTCAACATCTTCCACACTGCAAGAGATACAGTACATCAGCTTTTACCTCTGATCGGCACCCTCACCTGTGTAGGGATTCTGGTTCAGATCATGACCCTCACTGGAGTACGCGGTCTCATCGCCATCACTGTAGTCACTCTGCCTGTCATGATCGTATTTTATTCTCTTTTCCTGGTGCTTCCCGTATCAGAGGCCGTGCTCATGTGGGGCGCCGCTCCTGTCCTGGGCGTTCCGTTAGTTCTGCTTTTTAACACTATTGGTCTCAATCCGATAGTGGCGTTAGCCGGGATGAGTGTGATCTGGCCGCTAGGGGATGCGCTACCACCAACCGCTATCATCGGCCGCCTGACAAAAGATACCGTAGGAATGGAGGAGCCCTATGGTCTCATGCTCAAACACAGCCTGATTCCTGCCATCCTTATCATGATTGCAGGAACTCTCATGGTAATATTCAGCAAAAAACTCAGTTTT
>CAZXJE010000170.1:0-4378 GCA_964640835.1 uncultured Eubacteriales bacterium | reverse complement strand
TATCGCTTTTCTAATGATCCATAATTTTATCCGGAGTAAAAAATGGCAGGATGAGGTGCTTTATATTCTAGTGCTATTGCCTTTCCTGCTCAGATTGTTCCGGCTGAAATAGAGGGAATCGATGTTTGGAAAAGAACCCAATAAAATCAGAAAGACAATAATCGCCGCCTTTGGGCTGGTTCTTCTCGCATTTGCCGGAATCAGTTTCTTCCGGAGTCGTCATCTGAGGGAGCCTGTGGTCCTGAGTCCAGGAGTGAGTAAGGTCAAACGCCTGAGCGATTATTTCCCCGGTATAAAGGGAACGGTCAACGACTCGTTTGTCTATATTTTCGAGGGAGAAAAAGAGGGGGGGGCGTTCCTGCTCCTTGGAGGGACACATCCTGAAGAGCCTGCCGCACGCTTGGCGGCCTGGATCTTTGCGGAGAATGCGCATGTGGAGCAAGGCAGACTTTTTGTTATCCTTTCTGCCAACCGGAGCGGCACGACCGTCACCCGCTTGGGGGGAGGATATCCGCCGGATTACACCATCGACACACCCTGGGGAGAACAAAAATTCCGGATGGGGGATCGATGGTCCAACCCTCTGGATCAATGGCCAGATCCGGAGGTCTACATCCACTACCCGAGCAAACAAGAGCTGGCTTATGTGGATATCAGGAACCTGAACCGCACGTGGCCCGGCCGTGCAAACGGAACCATCACAGAAAAAACGTGCTATGCCATGACTGAGCTTATTCGCAGAGAAAAGGTGGACATCGTCATCGACCTCCACGAGGCTGAACTCCAGTATCCCGTTATCAGCACCATCGTAGCCCACGAGAAGGGACAGGACCTGGCTGCTATGGCCTCGATGATGATCAGCGGCACTGAAGGATTTGATATCGGCATGGAGAACTCTCCCTATGCACTTCGGGGCCTCTCACACAGGGAGATCGGAGATCACACGGATGCCATTTCCCTCCTCTTAGAGACCCCGGAGCCATTCCTGGATGCTACGAGAGGGCGGACAGACAGGGCACTGCTCCTCGAAGGGAAAGACAAATTTGTCATGAAGGCCGGTGCGCACGGGCTCCTTTTCGAGAGGATGGACGAAAACGGTTGGCCGATCGATAAACGTGTCGGCCGGCACTGCTCATCTATTCTCCAGATCGCAGAACTGTGGACAGAGGAACACCCGGGGAAAGGCCTACAAATGACGAACATCCCCCGCTATCTGGAGATCATCGAAAAAGGCACAGGCTTCTATCTGCATGACCCTTCAAAGGCAGATGCCGGAAGGATCCGATACGAATAGTATTAAGATTTTTTCTTTTTGAAATTCACTATCTGACACAAGGGCCTATTTTTTCTCAACCAAAGATCCGCGCTTACGCATGAGAACCAGGACGAAAAGGACAAGAATAATATAAACAGCTTCTAATCCAGGTAAAAATTTCTGTCTTTCTCCAGTGGTCCTGTAGAGCGCGCCCTCTCCAGGGTCAGGAATGGGCGATGGATCCCAAGGCAGGCCGTAACGTTGGGTGAGGCCTCTAACATAGAGGAGATGGATCACTGGAATCCCCTTGGCCGCCATAGCATAGATGATACCTCTTCGCTCGAGAGAGGGGAGTTTTTCGATCCGGTTCAGGCCGGGCTTCACATGCAATACCATCGAATCTATCCCCATGTTGGACCAGCTGCCACCGATGTTTATGAAAGCTTTGATCTCTTTCCCCTTGGCTTCTTTTTCGAACAACTCCATCCGTAAAGCCACATTCTGGGCCAGATCCGGTTCGTTGAGGAAGTGTAATCCACTCCCGTTAATATCATCCCAAAGAAGCTGCCGTCCCTTCTCATCCATATCCTCTCCTGTGTCTCCTTCACCGCCGAGGGACAGTGCGAGTGGAGGAAAACTGAAAAGACCGCTTTTCTCCAGGCATTGCCACATGTGAAGCCAATGAAACTGTGGATGGTTGGCCCCCCATTGTGAGGCGCCAAGGGATGATATCCAGAGGGGGTTCAAGTCTAACGCTTCTAAGGCCGCCAGCGACGCCACTATCAAGGCGGGAAAAGACCCTGAGGCTCCGACGGCGACAGCGTCACCTTTTTGGATATCGCATTCTCTCAGCAGGCGCACGACAAGTCCCGCAAAATTGGGATTTGTGCTTGTTCTTTTTGATCCCAAACTACCGATTGAGGTTGTGATCTCCGAATGCTCCATTCCGATGAGTCCGGTCTCGTTAATATCCGTATTTCTGTCGATTTTAAGGCCCCTTTCAAGACGGCATTCCTTCAGGATTTCTGTCGCATCTTTCATGATCTTCGACGCCTGGATCATCTCATTCCTAAAAGTCTCAGGCCCTTTCTGCGGGTAACGTTTTAAAAGCACAAAAAATACAACACTCAGTCCACAGAGGATATATATCGCAAAATTGTGATATTTTGGGATATCTTTCGGGAATCGATTTTGTGTCAACATGTTTTTCTCGATGGTTTTATATTCAGCAGTCCTTCTAATTGGGCCACATAGATAGAGCGCTATATTGTCATGGGAATATATGCTGGAATATCCGAACCAGAACATAGGTGAAGACAGACACTGTGACAAGCGAGCCCAGAGTGGGAAGAATCTTCTGTTTCTCGAGATTGTTCGCCAACAAACCCGGGATGAGCCACCCGATGGCTCTCAAGCCAAAAGCTTCAGGGAATAACTGCGGGAAGACAAAAGACCAGGTCTGTGCCAAAATAGCCCCGAGAAATATAAACGTCACAAACCTCCTCTTTCCAAAAAGGATCAGAAACCTGGAGAGGATTCTGTAGAGTAGGATACAGAGGGCTGCAATGGCCACAGTCACGAGCACCCGCAGAGGCTGGTCCAGATAGAGCGCTATGTACGCAGGGACAATGATGCCCCCAGGGTACACGCCAAAGAGCTCTACATACAGGACTGCGACGAGCAGCCCGATAAAAAGTGTTTCATAAGTCATATCTCGTTCCTGCTTTCTCCCAATAATCGACGAGACGCCTTCCTGCGCCTCCCATGTTACCCATACCGATCACCACAGCCTTTTCTTTTTCGATGGCGGAAAGTCGTTCCAGCATCTCTTCTGGCTGAAAATTGCGCCAGGCATAAAGCTCTGCTCCCGCATATTTTTTTAACTTCCTCGCCATGGCCGATGCGTGATCTCCCACACAGATGAGCTTTTGGATCTCGGGAAATTTTCCCCTCCTCAAAGCATCATACCACTGCAAGGTCCGATCCCCACGGTCTCCCCTTAAATTCAGCACACCGATAACTGTTCTGTCCTCCAAAAGCAAATTGGTTCTCAGCTTCGACAGGACCAGCTGCGTGGACTCCGGCTCATTGGCAGCGAATCCGCTCACAAAATACCAATCCTGCAGAGGAGGATCCCTGAGTGCAAACCACACTTTTAAGCCTCCGAAATCGGGGAGCGCTCGGCTCATGGCTCTGAACGCCGCAGGTGTATCTTGACCCAGGAACTCAGCGACAGCTAATGAAAGGCGAACGTTTTCATCAAATTCTGATAAGAGGACGCCATTCTCTCTATCCATACACTCTTGATAAGCGTTTTCAGGAACCCGAAGTATTTTTGCATTTTTCGATTCAGCTGTTCTTTGGAAAACAGGATAGGCTTCCTCATTTGGAACAAATATCGTGCACCCTTCCGGAATGGCGCCAGCAAAACAGGATGCAATGTCGTCCTTTGTTCTCCCCATTTGATCCATATGATCCAAACGGACATTTGTCAAAACCAAGATGTGCGGTTTAAAGATCTCCTGGGATTCCACATAAATAACCTCAGGATGAATACCCATCAGCTCCACGACTAAAGCATCAACACGAAGCTTGGCGCCGGCCCGCAGGATTTTTTTCCCTTCGAGGATCGTAGGCAGTCCACGGCGTGAGATCTCCTCTTCGCCTCCATCAGGAAAAATAAGAACTGGCTTTGCTCCAGTGGTCCGAGCCAGCACAGACATCCCTGATTCACGCAATGCAGCGGCAATAAGACGGGTGACACTGGATTTTCCCCGAGTGCCAGTCACGCAGATTCTTAAGGGGACAGAATCGACCTTCCTTTGAAGACAGACACGCTCGATAAGCAGGTAGACCAGGAGAATGGTCAACGCACCCCCTGCAATCATGAGTTCTCTTATCGCTCTCTCCTCAAGGCAAAAAAGCCTCCATTGATATGAATGTGCCTGTTTGATTATAAAAAGACTATTATTATACCGAAATTGAACAACCAAAAGTAACTTGTTTTTCCCTCGAAGAAATCCCTCAATAGGTTTAGCCTGAACTATTCACGAGCCGAGGCCAACCCACCCCACCCTAACATTAAGGTTGATTGGCCCCGAAGCTGTAGTAAACTACCGCGAA
>CAZXJE010000169.1:0-7560 GCA_964640835.1 uncultured Eubacteriales bacterium | reverse complement strand
TGTCCCCTTTTTATTGAGAAAAGATGTGTCTCTTGGCGAGGAGGCCGAGGGTTGTTCCGCGGGCAACCATAAACAGAAGAAGCGCTAACCAGAGTCCATGGTTCCCAAGAGATGAAAGAGTCAAATAGTAAATCGGAAGAAAAACTCCCACTGTCGAGATTAACATCATGTTTCTCATGGGGGCGGTCGCCGTTGCGCCGATGTAGACTCCATCCCACATGTAGGCCACAGAACCGGCTAAGCTGATGGCCACCAGCCACCAGACAAAGGGCAGAGCCGCTTGGATGATCTCTGGTTGGTCGGTGAAGACCCGCAGAAGATTCCTTCCCACTACACCATAAACCAGTGCAAAAACCGCCCCAAATCCAATCCCCCAATATAGAAGATAACATACGGATTTTCTTAGATGGGCGGAATCCCTTGATCCGATGTATCGACCCACTAAACTTTCAGCGGCAAAAGCAAATCCATCCACAGCGTACGACATCAAGGATATGTATTGAAGAAGGATTTGATTCGCTGCAAGAGTCAGCGAATCGATGGCTGCGGATGCAGAGGTGAAGAAGGCAAAAGTGATTACTAAGCAGATCGTTCGGATAAAGATGTCGACATTGATGACAAAAAAGCGCTTTATTGCGGCCAGTCGAAAGATCTGTTTCCGTTCGAACAGAACGACAAAGGGGCGATATTTAAAGAAAAACATCCCAACTGCCAGAACAAGCCCCAAATATTGGGCACAGACTGTACCTAAAGCAACTCCATCGACCTTCATCCCCATCTGGAGGACAAACACGATGTTGAATACGATATTCAAAAGATTGACGAATATGGTAAGAACCATCGGATATCGAGCATTCTGCATGCCCAAAAACCAACCTTGAAAAACGTATAGACCGAGCGTGGCTGGCGCGGCATAGATGCGAATATTAAAATATTGCGTAGCAAGAGCTTTAACGGCTTCATCACCCTGTAGGAGGCTGAAACCGATCCAGGCAATCACAGTCTGAAGAGCGAGGATGAGGATGCTGCCGCCCAGCGCAAACAACAGGCCGCGCCCCAGAATGGCTGTACACTCTTTTCGATCCCCTTGACCGTATGATTGGGCTGTGAGACCCGTAGTCCCCATCCGAAGGAAGCCGAATCCCCAGTAGATGATGTTGAAGATGATGCTGCCCAGAGCAACGGCACCGATATAGATCTCTGAATCCAGCCGGCCCATGAGTGCCGTATCCACCATCCCCAAAAGGGGTATGGAGATATTGCTCAGGATGTTAGGAATGGCCAGCCGCAGGATCTCTCGATTCGTGTCATTGTTTTTCAATATCATGAAATTTTTTCGGACGGGATCTTTTTTTTGCATTTATTGTCGAAAATAGCAAAAATCACTTGTTACAGGATCAAAATATTTTTATATATATCACAGACATTATTGTTCTGGATACTCATTATTAGATCGGTGTATTCAGAGATGGCCCTTATTGAAAGGAGGAGAGCATGAGTAAAAAAGTTTTGTTGGTTGCTTTTGCTATCCTTTTCCTCATCCAGGGATTTGATGCAATGGCACAGGAGGCGCAGGCACGGTACAAATTATTGAACCTCATCCGAAAGGATAAGTTCGACAAGGTGCTGCCGCACGCCATGCGTGACAATAATGTCGACATGTGGATCCATGTAATCCGGCGGGGTGACCCAGATGCTTTTGCCCTGGATTTTGGAGCGACCATGGGGTATTTGATTTTTACCGACCGCGGGGGCGATAGGATCGAACGGGCTCTTCTCGGTGTCAGTTTTGCCCGCGTGGCGGATCGCTCCGTCTACGATATCTTCGGCCCGGAGAGCGATATCCTCAAATTTGTGGCCGATCGCGATCCCAAACGCAAAGCTTATATCCTCAGGGAAGGGAAGTCATCCCTTCCACCCAGCATCCAGAAAGCGTAGGACCGGGGGATCAAAGCTCGAGAAATCCTCCGGAATGACAAGATGATCCTCGTTCGCTGATCTTATTAATTGATGGACAAAATAAGAGCTGTAACTAAAGCCCCTTCATGATATCTTCAAGTTTTTCCTGGGCCTTTTGGACCTCCGGATCATCCCCATATTGTTGAATTTTCATCATAACTGAGGCGAATTTTCCCCACAGCTCCATCATTTTCTTCCCTTCCTCACCCAGTTCTTCCGGTATGCTTTGGCTGCCTTTCAGTTCAGGATATTTTTCTTCAAGTTTCTTCATCTCGGGCACGATTTTTTCCATCTCGTTGGTAAAGCCCGTCAAGGCTGCAGCCACGTCTTTGGCATTATCTACCTTATCCATCTTTCCGAGAAAACCTTCCAGAGCCTTGTTGCTCTTTGCTACCGCTTTTTTGGCATCAGCATATTTCGCGCCACCACAGGCGATTGTCCCGAAAATAAACACGACAACGCACAAACCAATCATCCATTTTGTTGTTTTCATCCGATCCTCCTTTTTGATCAAATCCTAATACAAAAAAATCTATATGTATACAAGTTTTATTTTAGAATTGTTGCGACTAATCTGAATCAGTCACCAGAACAATCGAGAAAAATAAAATTGCCGGTACTATTTTTGAATAATCAAGGTTATTTAACCACAAAATCAAATGTTTTAGTGAAAAAACTGTTTTTATAATGATCCTTGAGGGTAAGTGTGTACGTGTATTTGCCAGCTGGGATATCAGAGACACGATTGGTGAGATAAAGGGGGATAATCGGGGTAGGGAAGATTCTTTTGTAGTTCACCCAACCGTTTTTTTGGAAGATGACTTCTCCCTTGTCATTGGAGATGGCCGCATCCTGAGACACCCAGATTTTGTAGGCATCTCCTTCTTTGATCAAATGATACCCATCGGGCTCGATATACAGAAGAAACGGTTCGCCCGCTTTTATTTCGAAGGCCTCCCTGGCATCGATATCCCTGTAATCTCGTACTTCGCTGCACAAATTGAGCTTTGCAAGATGAAGATCAAGGCTGTTTCTTACCATCATAATCGCCTCAGCCAGATGGTTAAGGGTTTTTTCGGGATCTCCTTTCTTGAATTGATCGACGGCCATTTTAAGCGTTTTCTCCAATTCTTCTACACTAGTCTCTTCTTTTGCGTAGAGATCATTGTCGTGCGGGCTCCCGAAGATCAGTGGATTTAAAAACACAAAAACGATAGAGATAAAGATTAATCTGGCAAAAATTCCTCGCCTCATGTTTTCCTCCTTGTTAGATGTCAAGACTGAGTATTTATAGAGCCCGTTATAAATCGGCATGGGTAATGTCTTCTCCGTGCTACTATTCATATTTTTCTTTTTGAGGAAACGGGCTAATTTTAATCTTGCAACGAATCCATCATCATTTTTCGTGATTTTCACCCACTGGCGTCCTGAAATAAGAATATCATATCAAAAACGACAAGTTCAACAAATCAAAAAAACGAAACAAATCAACCGAGAACTCCAAACCCTCTTGCTTAACGTAGACTCCCCCCTAAAATCAGTAAAAAAACAGCAGCTGAGGCCCTCAGAAGTATTCCCTATGCTCCTCGGCTGTCATCTTCGACAATTGCCACTAACCTCTGTTTTTCGGAACAAATCGATTGACATTAGTGCTGATTTGTTCCATAATTCGGAAGTAATAATGTTGTGGAGAGAAAAATGAAGCTTTTATCTCGGTCTGAAGAGATGGTTTTGCTTGCAGTGTGGATACTCCAGGAAGATGCTTACTGTGTTCCTATTCGTGAGCATCTCATGAAAGTGACGCAAAAAAAATGGTCGTTCGGTTCTATCTATGACCCGTTGGACCGTCTTGAGAAGAAAAAACTTCTGGTATCTTCACTGAGCGAGCCGACAAAGGAGAGAGGAGGCCGGAGTAAACGAATTTATCAGCTGACAAAAAGGGGAGAGAAGGCCTTGCTGGAAATCAGGAACATTCAGGAAACCATGTGGGCGGGTATCCCGAACATTCAGCCAGACACAGAAAAATCATAACTATGAGACAAAAGAATTCCTTTTTGCCACCCAAGATCGCTGAATGGATTCTCAGAAAGATCCATTCAGACAATGGGGATTACACTCACCTTGGCGATTTCAGAGAAGTCTATAGTCAATTGATCCGAACTCGAGGAGCCCTATCGGCGTGGGCGTGGTACTTGTTTCAAGTTCTCAGGTCTATTCCTGGTTTTGTGAAGAATAAAATCTTCTGGAGTGTCGCCATGTTTCGAAACTATTTGATCATATCGTTCAGGAATATTGTGAGAAACAAATGGTTTTCCATGATAAAAATCGCAGGATTATCCGTGGGGATGGCCGCTTTCCTCCTTATCCTTTTTTATGTGCAATTTGAGTTGAGTTTTGACCGCTTCCATAAAAAGAGTGACCGGATTCATGTCTTTTTAGCCCGGGACCCACATATGAGGAAGGATATTGTCGAATACTCAGCAAACTCACCCGAGCCCCTCGCAGCGGCATTAATTGAAGATATTCCAGAAGTTGTCAAGGCCACCCGGATCATGAAACCGTGGGGCGATAAAACAGTGCTTCAGTATGAAGAGAAACGATTCTTTGAAAAGGGCATTTATGCTGACCATAGCTTTCTGGACATATTCACCTTTCCACTGCAAAAGGGTGATCCGAAAAAAGCTCTAGTAGATCCCAACGCCATCGTTATTTCAAAAAACATAGCACAAAAGTTGTTTGGTAATTCTGATCCTATGGGGAAAACTATTGTCTACAGAGAGAGTTCGTCCAAATATGATCTCAAAGTGACAGGAGTGGCAGAACCTGTTCCGCCGAATTCTCATCTCCAGTTTGATTACCTCATCTCCGTAGAAACACTGGTTCAAGACAAAAGTAAAAAGTGGATGATTAACGTCTGGAATGTTAGCAACTTCACGACCTTTGTTGAATTAACTGGAAACGCTTCAGTGACAGAGGTTGAGAAAAAAATTCTTGCCCTTTCGGCACAACGGTCAGGCGCTGAATCCGAAAGTCTAGAAGGCGTTGAGGTTGCTCTTCAGCCTATTCTGGATATTCATTTACGGTCACAGATCCGCGGCCAGGAATCGTCCAGGATGGAGGTCCGTTATGTCTACCTCTTTATGTCGATTGCTCTGGTTATCTTGCTCATTGCGTGCATCAATTACATGAACCTGACGACGGCGCGTTCGGCCACACGCTCAAGGGAGATAGGAATCAGGAAAGTTGTCGGAGCTAATAGAAAACAGCTCTTCAAGCAGTTTGTGGGTGAATCGTGTTTTATAACCTTAATTTCAATGGGAATTGCGCTACTTTTAATTCGTGCCGCACTTCCTTGGTTCCGCTCACTCATAGGGGTCGATTTGCCTGTCAATTATCTCAAGAATTTTTCCTTTTTGATTTCTATCATCGGCTCATGGCTCTTCATCAGTCTAGTTGCGGGAAGCTATCCAGCGTTGCTTTTGTCTGCCACAAAACCGATTAATGTATTCAGGGATTTTGCGACTTCAGGAAAGAAAGGATCGATTTTTCGGAATTTATTGGTGGTCGTTCAGTTTACGGCATCGGTTGTTTTAATTGTAGGGACGATCGTTATATTCGGGCAGATGAACTATATCAAGAATAGGCGTTTGGGATATGAACGTGAACATATTATCGTAATCCCTGCGTATGAAAAGGAAACGAGAGGCAAAGCGCAGGCCATCAAGAATGAATTGCTCAAGTATCCTGAAGTGATCGGTGTTTCTGTCTCAGGCGCCCTTCCCTTGGATGTAAGAAGCCGCTTTTTGAACACTAAATGGGAAGGAGAGGAAGGCCAAACAGTGAAGATGGATATTCATTTCGATTATGTGGATTATGATTTTCTGGATATCTTCAAGATCGAGATGGCTCAAGGGAGGAATTTTTCCAAAGAATTCAGTGAGGATAAGTCAGCTATTCTTGTGAACGAGACCGCAGTCAAACAATTGGGCTGGAAAAATCCTATCGGCAAAAAGCTTTTAGGGAGAGACGAAAACCACGTCATCGGCGTTGTGAAGGACTTTTACTATGCCTCCCTGCACCATAAGATCGAGCCCATGATGTTTCTGCTTGGAGGAGGGAGAAGGATTGCGGTTAGAGTGAGGCCTGGGAATGTACAGAACTCAGTCGCCCTTTTGAAAGATGTCTTTGAGAGAAATACCCAATCACAGCCCTTTGACTTCTTTTTCCTGGATGACCGCTTCAATCAGATCTATCAGAAGGATCAGAGGACGGGTGAGATTTTTGGATACTTCTCGATGCTGGCTATATTTATTGCCTGTCTGGGTTTACTAGGGCTGGCCTCTTTTACAGTGGAGAGGCGGACAAAGGAGATCGGAATCCGTCGAGTGCTGGGGGCGTCGGCTTACCGCATTGTGACTCTCTTGGGAAAGGAGTATATCAGACTGGTCATTATCTCCAATATAATTGCATGGCCGGTGGGCTATTTTGCTATGAAAAAGTGGCTTCAGAATTTTGCATATCGTATCGATATAAACGTTTGGATGTTTATTCTTGCGGCTGGTGTGGCTCTTTTCATTGCCTTTATCACAGTGAGTTACCAGACGCTCAAGGCAGCCTTAGCTAATCCCGCAGACACACTGCGTTACGAATAGAACGGGAGGAATGAATTAAAATTCTCTCTAAGAAGATTAGAATCTCAGGATGTTAGTACAGCACCTTGTCCTCACCCAGCTCTTTAATCCTTTTATCAAGCCAGTCGATAATTAAGTCTCTCCGTATAAGCACGCAATCGATTTCTTTTTCTTTTAGATAATCCCCAACCACATCGCCGATCACCTGAGGAGTTAACGCCTTCAATTTTTCATAGAGTGATCGTGGGATCTCTTTCATGAGCCTTGGGCCCTCATCAAAGCCTTCATCATAGATCAGATCTTTGGTGAATTTTTTTGATGTGCGAAAACTGCGAGAGTGGTCGATAAGGATCAAGCGCCAATCTTCCATTATGAAAAAATTTCTTTGGTGCCGGTCGTCATTGGCGATCAGGTTGTCAAACGTCCGGTGTAAATAAAGGGCCCTGTTCCAATAGAAGAGTTTACGCGAAGGGACCTTTATGTTTTTTGATTCTTTTGTCTCAAGGTCCATCCACGCATTTACAAAAAATTGACATGATCCCCGGTCACCCCTAAATCTCTTTTCCACAGTTGGAGCGACCATATAGAGCTCGAGATGATTGCTCAGGCGATAGGCTGCAATCTCCCATTTCCACCCTTCCAGAGATCCTTTTTGACGTCCCTCCGGATTTTTCCACATGGCCTGTTTTGTGATTCCATCTTTTTCCAGAGTAAGAACCCAAGGATCGGTGACTGCCGGAGTTTCTTCCCACGGTCTAGAACTCACGATTTTAGCGTTCGTTAGGAAATCTTCCCACTTTTTAAATTCAACAATTTCCTCTTTGGTGAATTGCGCCACAGCAAGATGACTAAAAAAGACTATAATCACCAGTCGAAAAAGGATTTTTTTGCTCATTTTACCCCCTAAGTGCTGATTTTTTTTGCCTTGTTATAGATTTGCTGAGTTGCTTATATTTAAAAGAGAAACCTG
>CAZXJE010000168.1:0-7679 GCA_964640835.1 uncultured Eubacteriales bacterium | reverse complement strand
TGATAAGAAAACATGGATGTGTCGTAGAAGAAATCAAATCCCAGGGCACTCATCTCGCACGAATTGTCTGAGATATTGATGTAGACGTCTATATCGTCATTATACGTACCCACAGAGGGAGTCGGCACGACTTCTACATTTCCGCAAGTGCTCTGGAAGACCAAGCCGTTTTTGGGGATCTCTGCTTGTGTGTACAAAACACTAAGAAAACTGAAGAAAAAAATATAAGTAATGAATAATTTTTGTGAGATAAACTTTTTCATTAAGATCTCCCATGAGGTGATTGCGATAATTTTAGCCCGCTTCTAACAATTAAATTTTCGAATGAGAGATAAAAATGAAGAACGCCCGCTTCCCTTCATTCGTCATAAAATTAGTCGCATGAGATGTTCAGATTTTGAACACAAAAAAAGGGGACAGGCTACTTTTTATAGGGGTAATTAAAAAAGTAGCCTGTCCCCTTTTTTTTATGAATAGTACAAATGTAGGGTCCATTCCCCGAATGGTCCGTGCAAAAATGTGGAGTTTAAAAGATGTAGGGCCCATTCCCCGAATGAACCGATGTAACGGACCGTTTGGGAAACGGTCCCTACACCAAATGGGGACTGGCTCGTTTTTCCGGCAGTGAAAACGGGGACTGGCTCGTTTTTCCGGCAGGAAAAAGGTGCCTGTACCCATTTTCCAACGTTTCTAATGTAGGGTCAGCTCCCCGAGCTGACCGATGTAGGGTTCATTCCCCGAATGAACCGATGTAACGGACCGTTTGGGAAACGGTCCCTACACTTAAAAGGTATGGAATTTCCGTTTTAATATTAAGTTGAGGTGTTTATCAATTTTATTTAGGTTTTTTTATTTAATTACTTGGACAAATTAAAGCCGACACCAAGAGACAGGACGAGTGATCTATTCTTGATTGTGTCTTCATCAAAAAACTCATAAGCCACATCTGTAATATCCATGGCTATATTATTCAGTCCAAGGCTGTAGCGGATGTCCAGCAACAGGTTGTGGGATCCCACACGGTATCTGACATTTCCGCCGAACACAAGCCCGAAATCCTGCCCCTTGAGGTTATCCCCGACGTCTCTTTTCTCGGTCTCACCGAAGGCGGTTTGGACCTCCATGACTTTCTGTGCGAATCCCACATAGGGTCCGAAAAATATGCAGGGCTTGATTCTTCCTTTGAGAGGGGCTTTGAAAAACACCAATACGGGAACCTCGATGTAAGATATCTTATATTTGGATGAGATCTCTTCACCCTGGTCCATTTCTTTGGCATCGAAACCTTTGACAGTGTAATTGACCTCCGGCTGCAGGCCCAACTGCCCACCGATGAGGTCTATAGACAGAAAAATTCCGGCAGAGAAATCATTCATGGATTGAAAAGTGATTCCCGGGATTTCCTGGGAAATATCAGCATAGGAGTGTGTGAGGCCGAACTTTGCTCCCAGTTCTTGACCGTCAAGTGGGTTCCCCGGAAAAAACAGGATGGCACACAAAAGAAGCAAAAACGGAACTCGTCTCTTTATATTAAATCTCCTCTGATCTGCAATAAATATTTTGGCCTGACAAAAGGGACAGAGGACCTTAATGTCTTATACGCAGCCCGATCCAGTATTCACTTGCGCCTTGATTCACGAGAAGGATATCTAAGCCCATGGCGCGGACGGCATCGAGGAGGTTCTGCGAAAACTGGTTGTATTGGACTTTCTGCTGGAGGGCGGTTTCCCAGGCCACGGATTGAAATTTGGGTGTAGCTCTCGATTCAGACATGGACATATCAAAATTGAGCTGATTGTATAAATTCTGGACTGTGGCGCTGTGGAGGTCGCTTCCGATGCAGCTTGATGCGTAGACCGGAAGACCGTTCTGAAGAACCAACACAGGATTGGTTGTATCAGGGAGATATGTACCCGGACCGATCTTATCCATGAGCTGCTGCTGAAAATACCCAGCCCCGGGGATCGACACACCATCCACGAATATTCCGGAGTTTCCCCAATGATCCGTATTGATGGTATGACAGACCGCTGCGACATTGCCCTGAGCATCTACGGCAATGATGGCTTCAGAGTGGGAAGGCCTGGAATACCCCCACTGGGCAATCTGTCTTTCGATCTCCGGCCATTCTCCGCTTGCGATCCTGTCCCAGATCAAGCGGGCGTTCTCCTTGTTGGCCCGGTGTTCGTAAGAGAAATCACCCTCGGGGATGTAAGCCTCTAAAATCTCGGGAGTGTAGGGAGCATAGAAGAACTCACCGACCCTCGAGCTGTACATAAGCCGGTAAAGGGCCTCTGATGATTCGGACGCATGAGGGAGATCCATCAGGTCGGCATGTTCCATCATGTTAATGGCGACCACGACGTTCATCGCTCCGAGGCTTGGCTCCCCCAGGGCATGGATATCATACCCGTTGTATGTGGTTTGGGCGGGATCTGCCCATACTGGCTCGTACTCATCCATGTCCCGGAGTGTGATCCTCCCGCCTTCGCGTTGGACGATATTGACGAAATGGCGGGCCCACTCCCCAGTGTACATGTACTCTGCGCCCTGTGAAGCGACCTGGCGAAGAGTTTGCGCCAGCTCGGGCTGAATGAAAAGATCTCCGGTCTCATAACCACGGAACAGACCGTAGCGTCTTTTGAGGAAGATATTCCATGTTTCCGGAAGGATGCCAAGGACATCCCAATTATCGCGGATGATGTCGATCATCCATGAAGTGAGAGGGAATCCGTTTTCTGCGATGTCTATGGCAGGTTGAAACAGGTCTGCGAAGGGAAGTCTTCCGAACTTATCATGAGCGGCCTGTACGCCAGCCATGAATCCGGGGACAAGGACGGCTCTGGCGTTGGGGATTCCAAAGCGGGGAATGGACAGGGGGTCATCCTCTTCAAGGGGCGTTTTGAAACAGGCATTGAGAGAGTAGACCTTTCCGGTGCTGGCCTCGTAGTAGACCATCATGTAGATGCCGGCAAAACTCACGATCCAGCCCATATTGTGTGTGATCCGGGCGAGGGCGCTGGCGAGGGCGGCATCGACGGCAGATCCTCCGCGTTCGAGCATATCCATGCCGACCTGTTGTGTTTCCGTGGGGCCGGTCGTGACAACGATTCCCCTATTATCCTGTGCATATTCACGTAAGGACCTAAGCCCTGGCTTTAAATCCCTTTTTGTGCTTTGCGCTTGTTGGGCCTGTTGTTCCTGCTGTGCCTGTTGAGCATCCATATTGTGTAACGGAGTCTGGACGGTCATTATGAAGACACACAGCACCGCTATAAAAATTTCTCTCATTGAAACCCCCTGATTCGCCTTCCCAATTTTTTTGTTTTCATAAAGGATCGTTTTTTCATAAATATCTTCAAAGGCTTTACACTGTGTAAAAAAGATTTACACAGAGAATTCTCGGTTTGGTGTTCCTCTCGCTTTTATCCATCCCGACATTAGGTGCTTGTCTCTATTGGGTGCAAATAATATACCAATGTTTTGTCAGAATAAATTACCGGATGCATTTCCAAATCTGTGTTGCCATGTAACTCAATGGCATTGTTAAGTGATCAGATTGTGTGATGGAAAAAACCGTGAGAAGGGCAGGACGGGCATGGGACATCTCCCTGAGGGAGATGTGAGGGAAGCCCCCACGTCCGAGCGAAGTTTCCTCGCTGGGGAAACTGAGCGTGTTTTTGATATCATGAAATCTGATCACTCTGAATAACATAAACACGGATTTGGAAATACCAAATTGCCATCTGCCTTGACACAGGCGGGGGAAAAATGTTTGTATTGGGCATCCATATTAATGTCACATATATGAATTGTTCGAATTCTTATGACTGACACAATATTCTTCATTTTCATATAAAGGAGCAGGTGATCTGGTGAAAGTCTTACTCGTATACAACTGTGCTGCCGCCCATAAAAGGGCTAAGAAAATCTTGCCTGAGGTTGAAGCTTTATTTGATGAGAAGGGCATCCAATTCGAATTAAGGATCACCGACTATCCGGAACATGCAGTGGATATTGTGGGGGATGCCGATTTTTCCCGATATGACGGAGTGGTAGCTGGGGGTGGCGATGGCACACTCTTTGAGGTGATCAACGGATATTACAAAAATGAGGACAAAGGGAAAATCCCGTTGGGCATCCTCCCTATCGGAACAGGGAATGCCTTTGCCCGCGACCTGGATATGGATGTGGCAAGATGGCAGGAGGCGGTCGAGATCATAAAGATGGGACGGCCCAGAAACGTGGATGTCGGAGTATTCCACACGCACGGACAGGATTATTATTTCCTCAACATTTTAGGATTGGGTTTTGTTGCCGATGTAGGGAAAACAGCACATAAATTAAAGGTCTTCGGAAATGTGGCATACACCATCGGGGTTCTCTACCAGATTTTGTTTCTGAAGACATATCGAGTGACGATCGAAGCGGATGGGAAGACTTATGAGAAGGAGAATATCTTTGTGGAGATCTCGAATACCACTTACACATCCAATTTCCTGATGGCCCCGAATGCGGAGATCGATGACGGGCTACTGGACGTGACACTTCTGGGTAAGGCTTCGCGGCGAAGGCTGATCCAGTGCTTCCCCAAGATCTTCACGGGTGAACACATCCATCTGGAAGAGATCGAACAGTTCAAGGCAAAAAAGATCAAAGTTGAGACCGACGTTCCAAAGGTCTTGGCTCCGGATGGAGAGTTGGTGGGCATCACACCCATGGAAGTGGAATGTCTCCACCAGGCTGTCCCTGTATTCTGGAAATGAAGGTCCTGATATCCCTCTATGCCTGGATTGTGGGCGGTCTGTATTTTGTTATTCTCTGTCTCATAACGATTGTACTTACGTTTTTCTTCAAACCCAGGACAATCGACCCATGGATCAAAAAAAACCTGAGATTCCTGTTCAAAATCCTGTTCATCAAGGTCTATTCAGAGGGGAGTGAAAATATCGAGCCAAAAAAGACCTATCTTTTTATGTGCAATCACTCGAGTCTGTTCGATATTCCGCTGCTCGAGGCATACATCCCCACTTTTACGCGGGGAGTAGAAGCCATGCGCCAGTTCAAATGGCCTGTGTATGGCTGGGTGATCAAGCGGTTGGGAAACATCCCCATCGACCGGGAAAACATCCACGCATCCATTAGAAGCATGAAGACAACGGAACAATCGCTTAAAGGAGGATTGTCCATCGTCATTTTGCCGGAGGGACACCGGACTTTGGACGGGAGCCTGGGTGATTTCAAACGGCTCCCTTTTCATCTGGCAAAACAGGCGGGAGTCCCCATTTTTCCGATTGGAATATCTGGCCTGTTTCAGCTCAAACGGAAAGGCTCCTGGCTCATCTGGCCCCGTCCCGTTTCGATCAAGTTCGGTGAACCTGTGGATTCGGAAACGATCCATTCCCTCACAGTCGAAGAACTACGGGACAAGGTCCGGGCCAAAATCTCAGACCTGATTGACTAGACAGAAAGATTAAATTGCTTTTTTTTCCTTGAAACATCTGATACAATTTATCTAACCCCGTAGCGCTGGCTGGAGGATTTCACCTACCATAGCCTTTCAACCCTTTTCTTGTCGACGCCAGCCAGCTATATTCTTTCATGTGCTATGTAGGGACCGTTTCCCGAATGGTCCGTCCCTATGTAGGGACCGTTTCCCGAACGGTCCGCTCCTCGAACGAACCATTCGGGGAATGGACCGTACATCGGCGTATGGTACTCAAATAACTCTTAGAGCAGCTATTTTACATATAAAATTGGCATTCTAAGGCAAAATATCACGCAAAAATCTAGCTTATCTTATAATATATCAAGCACTTACCGTGGCCCGTCCCCATTAATTAATTGCTTTTGTGTAGAAATTCTGATAGGCTGTTGGCAAGGTTTAAGGTTTTAAATTATTTATGCGGGGCAAAAATGGAGATCAATGTCTTCAAAGCCAAGGGCGAATACAACAAGAGAACCCACGATCGACTAGATTTTATTGAAAAAGTCCATTACAAACTGCTGAAGCAGTCTTTCCAATCTGTGTTCTCACAAAACATAAGCGCCATGGGGATGTGTCTTCTTCTGGATGAAGAAGTCATCCCAGGAACGATACTCGAGCTTAATTTTGATATCCCGGGACGAGAATCCAAGACGATTTCAACGTATTCGAAGGTAGTGTGGCAGCGGGATTACCTAACAGGAGTGGAGTTTATCGGTCAAAACAAGAATCACTAGGACCAAGTGTTCAGGTTGGCTGATAAGCCTGTTCCTGCACACCCGGCTGTGAGACTCTCGCTAAATACCCAAGTTTTTCTCTAATGCCGCAAAAAACTGCTTAACATACCACAGGCTTCTCTCAGGCTGTGGCTCCTGGCCTGCAATGACTACAATACAATCCACCTTGATCCTTTCCATCTCTTCAACGATCATAGCACTCAAGAGAACAGCTTCTGAACCTTCCTCAATCGATGGAATCTCAGCATCGATCACTCCCTTGTCTTTGATCTGATTCTTGACTGCGAAATCAAGATCAGCGATGGATTTTTCCGCTGCAGTCCAAACATCATTAAAATAGACATTGGCATAAACGTTAAATTCCTGCGAGACAACCTCGGTTAAGCTATTTTGCCCGGATGAGCAACACAACATTGAAACAATCACAAGACCGCATAATAGTATTTTTAATCTCATTGCTCTAACCAATACTGTCCTAAATTTTCTATATGATATACGTTTTTTTTTAATTCGTCTATAGCCAATGTCGATGATTTGAGGGGTGATTTTTTTCTAGCGCTGAATTATTGCGTCACATCACTGATAAACGAATCTTTCAGAATGTCTTTTTTGAATAAGAAAA
This sequence comes from uncultured Eubacteriales bacterium, assembly GCA_964640835.1. GTDB lineage: Bacteria > Acidobacteriota > Aminicenantia > Aminicenantales > Aminicenantaceae > WTAW01. Next base: position 835 of record CAZXJE010000168.1, on the reverse strand, counting down.
GAGTGGAACCACAAAAAGCAAGAAATGTACTCGAAAAAATTTCGTCGTTCACAAAAAATGACGGATGCTTAAATTCTGGTGTCTCCTTCTTCGGCTTCCCATACTTTTTGTGCAGCAGGTCGTTCACCATGTTGTACCTTGACGTGATCGCGATCTTCAGCTCGTTGCTCGCAGATTCCAAGGGATAAAATGTATAACCCAGACCTATGAGTCTATTTTTTGCGAAATAGCAATTGATGTACTCGTTCCCGTTATGCTGCGTGCTCCATTTATAGCTCCTGACGGTGGTCGCTCCATTGTCCACGACCTGATCCAACGGAGCCTTTAGCCTGTCGAGAAAAGCGTAATTCAGAATCCCCGATTCATTCACAATATACGCAGTCCCTGCTTTGGGATCTGTGCGAACATCGTTTTCTACATCATATGTATCCAAATCTGTTTCGCTCAAAATTCTGAATTTTTTCATAAGGAACTTATGGACTTCAGATATATTTCTTTTTTCTTCGAGCATATCCGCGAGCTTTTCGAGAATTTTAAGCATCGTTCCGTTGCGAAGTTTCAATATCGCAAATACTGCGACGCTTGAGATTAGAATCATAAATATAACTGTGCCCGTCATTTCTGTGTCGTCCTTTATTTAAGTAAAGATTTCATGTTATATAATTATTAGCTTCCTTTTTTTTACCACGGCAGTGCATAAATTGTGACATGGGTGATGGATGAATCACAATCGCCTTTACGGGTGATTTCACGGGTGATATTTCCTCATCCTTTCAGGCAGAATGAGCTTGAAGCACTTCCAAAACCGTTATCGCATGAACACACGTTGCGATAT
>CAZXJE010000167.1:2619-7747 GCA_964640835.1 uncultured Eubacteriales bacterium | reverse complement strand
TTCCGCGCCGCTACCTCCGATCCCGTCAAAGCCCTCCGCTACGAATAAGTAGGGAATAAGTAGGGACGGGCCACACTATCTTACTGATATTACTAAAGATATGTCAAATTTTCCTATGGATTTTTGGCTTAGAACGGCATTTTTGACCCCAAATCCATTCACCTAAGGGCTAGAAACAAGTTTTTTCTACAATCTTCCTCTGTGAAACGACAAAACAAATGTGCATGCGAGAAAAAAGGGCAATGGCTGGAATCAACAAATCACAGGGCATAAGATTCAGTATTTGCATTGTCTTTTATCTTTGGCTATTTCTGTTTATCCTCTCTCTCCCCTCTTGGGCAAAGCCCTCGCTTAAGCCGGAAAAAGTGACGGGTGTGTATTTCCCATCAAATTGTCTCTGTGGGCGGAGTTTTGACGGGATTGTTCACTACATGGAAGCTGCGGGATTGAATATGGCGGTGCTGCATGCCAAGGATCCACAGGGCCGATTGTTCTGGAAATCGGGCAACAGCACGGCGGTAAATATGGGAGCTCCCACCCACAATGCACCTATCGAAAAAGCGGTACAAATCCTCAGACAAAAAGACATATGGACTGTTGCCAAACTGGATGTGTTTCAGGATAGCCTTCTAGTCACAAATCATCCTGAAATGGGAGTCGTGGACTCCAAAACCGGAGAATTATGGGCAGATAGGAAAGGTCTTCACTGGGCCAATCCCTATGACCGAAGAGTGTGGGAGTACACAATCGATCTCTGTCTGGAGCTTATAGAAATCGGGATCGATGAGATCCAATTCGATTATGTCCGCTTCCCCAGTGATGGAGATTTATCTGCAATCGAATACCCGATCATCCTCGAAGACACATCATATGCAGAGTGTATCGGGAGATTTCTCGCCTATGCGAATTCACAGCTCAAACCTCTTGGTAAAACAATATCTGTTGATATCTTTGGTTTGACTGCGTGGAAGGCTGAGGATTTTGGAGTCGGCCAAGTTTTGGAAGAGATCGCCCCATACGTAGATGTGCTTTGTCCGATGCTCTATCCTTCACATTTTCCTGAAAATTTCCTAAGCCTTAAAAATCCAGGCCAGTATCCGTACAAAATCATGAAATTAAGCCTTGAAGAGATGAAGAAGCGGACGAACAAAGAGATCCGGCCCTGGATACAGGGCTTTTGGTACACACCCGAGGAGATCAACGCTCAGCTCCAGGGTGCTAATGAAAGCGGCATTCAGAATTGGACGGTGTGGAATCCGACTGGCCGCTACGCCCAGACGTTCAGTGCTCTTGAGGAGAGCATGGGTATCCAATATCCCGAGCCGGAATTCTATCCGACACTCGAAGAACTGAGAGACCGGGACGACCTGGTGGCGGAGGGCCGAGTGAAGATCATCAACCATACGGACTACCGCAATGGCTACTCGATCATCTCACTCGACGAATCAGTCGATGGTGAGCCGAACGAATATGCCACAATATTAGACGTCCTATCCGTACTGGATGAAAGCATCATCGATCGGATCCTGATAAACCGTGGTTTTTTTGTCTCCCACTGGGCCAACCGCTACACTAAGGCGAACCACATCACAAATCTGATCATCCAAGACCTCGACACCGATCCACGTCGCATGCGCCCTTCTCCTATCTACATCGATTGGGATGGAGAAAGCATTTTTACAAAAACAGTCCCATCAGAAAGATTAGATCTTTACCAAATTCACATAGAGAATCTGAAATCAGTCATTACTGGATCGCAACACTAAAACCATTCCATAAAAAAACACCCCATTTGACAAACGCTCTGGAAATAATTATATAAAGAGTGCTCTGCAACAAGGTGTGGGCTAACAAACTTGAAGATACATCCAATTTTCTTCAAAGGGGCTGGAGAAAGTGAAAAGCACGCTGATAAGACCTAAGTCATGTGAGGACTGCCCATTTTTCGAGCGCATCAGGTCTTCCCTAGACATTCAATACAACTGTAAGTATTACAATAAAGGCTCCTATGAAATGCCGAACAAGAAGTTCCCCTTTTGCAATGTGGAGTGTATTTTTGTAACTGAGACTAACTGAAAAAAATGATTTTTCAAAAACAATTCATGCTCCTGCCAAACATACAATAAAGATGAACGACGCAGAAAAATGAAAATAACCGACTATTCTTTTGGAAGTATCACCATAGACGGTGAGTCTTATCACAAGGATTTATGGATCATAGATGGGCTTATAAAAAAGAGAGATAAAAGCATTGCTAAAAGCAAATTCGGTACATCCCACAGAATATCGAAAAAAGAGCTTAAGAAAGTACTGACGCTAAAGACAAAAAGAGTCATTATAGGTTCCGGAAATTCGGGTTTGGTTTCATTGACTAATAAGGCACAAAAATATTTAGATGATCAAGGCATAGAAGTGGAAGTTTGTAAGACTGGGGAACTTATACATAGAGACATTGAGATAGGCAAGCACGATTCCGCAATCATCCACCTGACGTGCTAGACCAACAAATCTCTTTTCTGAGTGAGGGCTATAAAGCCCAATCTCACTTGAAATCGATCGAAATCGTCAGAGAATTTTCATTCTCATCCAGCCTGAGGTGTTGAAATAATTTGCAACAGCGCTGCCGGGAGGGACTAAACGATCACAGGCCTCACGGGCCTCATCATCGAGTTCCATATCTAACACCGGCAAGAAGTCTTCCAGGTGTTCCATGGTGCGAGGGCCGATAATTCGCTCCCCTTCGCCTTCGGCATAAACATCGCCCGTATCCAGAAGATTGATGCCCGCATCAAGAGCCCGATCGAGCATACGTACACACTCTTCTTCGGGGGTGGGATCAGCAAAATTATCGGTACCAAAGCACAAGCAAGACACTTTCAATCCTGTTCGGCCCAAATTTCTGAATTCCATTTTCTCCTTCCAAAAAGACATTCTGATATATCAGCAGACAAAAAAGTTTAACTATAGATATAGATGAAGATCCGTTATTTGACAAGGATTCGTGAAAATTTGTATATAAAGTATAAGCAAAAAGAACTGATGGGAGAGCAATTCGTTTGTGTTTTTTTAGGAGATCAGAATGGAACCATTTGTAAAAATTGTTATGTTTGTATTTCTATTTTCTGTTTTTCTTTATATCAACTTTAGTTCAATCTCACAGATATCGATTGATGAAAAGATCAAGGAAGAAATAGCAGTAATGAATGAGGCCAAAAAAAAGGATCTCCAGCTATCCAAATTACTCGAAGAACTTGCAAAGACAGAGGATTTGGAGAAGATGCTAAAGCGCTTCTACAAAGGAAAACAGGAGGCCGAAGAGGAATGGATCCGACAACAGTCGTCTATTCAGAAACTCAAAGGAATAGGCACAACCAAATCTTTGGTGATATTGCCGCTCGTCGAGTGGTACGCCAGCCGGGAAAATTTAAAGACGGAGGCGGGGGTCTCCTATCTTATCAAAACCGACGACAGCACTATCCTGTATGATTTAGGCATGAATTTCGAGGAGAGCGATCCATCTCCCCTGCTGTACAACATGGAAAGCCTGGGAATCGGCTTGGACGACTTTGATACTATCGTCGTTTCACACAACCACAGTGACCATGTGGGGGGAAGTAAGTGGATGAGGGAGAAAACGTTTGCTTTGACCACAACACAAATCAATCTCGGAGCAAAAAAAGCGTTTACGCCCATCCCAATGACATATCCAGGGCTGGAACCTATTTGCACGTCAAAACCGACTGTTTTATCCAAAGGAGTCGCAACAATCGGCGTAATCTCGAACGAGATGTTCGCTTGGGGCAGAACCAGCGAACAAGCCATAGCAATCAATATGGGGGGGAAAGGAATTGTTATTATCTCAGGATGTGGGCATCAGTCGTTAAGAAAGATATTGGAGCGCTCAGAAATTCTTTTTGATGAACCTTTATACGGACTTATTGGCGGACTTCATTATCCCGTGACCGGATCAAGAGAAGTGTGGAAGGATATCGATAGGATACAAATATACATGGGCACAGGAAAAGTGCCGTGGCGTCCGATCACGATGGAAGAGATACAAAACTATATCGATAGCTTGAAAAAAAAGAATCCCAAGGTTGTGGGGCTTTCGCCCCATGATAGTTGCGATGCCGTGCTGGAGGCATTCCACACAGCTTTTTCAGAAATGTATCAACCCATCGAGGTTGGCAGAAAGATCATAATCGCTTCGGATTAAAATCATTAGCCATCCGACGTTTTAAAATAACGGACAGAGAAAGAAGAACCTTAATATTCACCCCTAAAATTAGAGAAAATCACCCTCATAATCACCTTTAAAGGCGATTTACTCACTTAACAAAATCGATTAAAGTAGATGTCTCCGAAAGAAATTTATCTGGAGGTTGCTGTGGAGAACAAGCGTAAGGAAAAACGATTTGAAGAAAACAACAAAGTCGTAATTCAGTTTGCGCTTGAACGCAATGAAGCAAACAACAGCACTGGAGTCAAGGCAATCACACGCGACATTTCCTTAGGGGGTGCAAAAATTCTTTCCCCTAAATCGTATCCTGTGGATACTGTGATGCGCATCGAGATTAGCTTATCGAAATCAGGACAAATCGTAAAACTCGACGGAATCGTGAGGTGGTCAAAACTATCGCCCGATAAGGAAACCTATGAGCTCGGTGTTGAGTTTTTGCATAAGATTTCAAAATCCGTTATGTCCCTTATCCGGCACCTATACGGAGAGGATCAGGATGTTCCGGCCACAATATCTTAGAGTCCCCTTTTTATACCCAAAAAGCTCCTTCTAAGACTATATTTCACCTCAAAATCAGACCTTGTTCCTTTATAATGAATAAGATAGTGTGGCCCGTCCCCATTTTCACTGGACGAAGGCGTGGGAGTGTGTTAATTTATCCTCTCTTTGAATTTCTTGGGCTCTTAAAAACACATCGAGGAATTGAGGAAGGAAAACATTGACAGCAAAAATCATTGATGGAGAAGCCGTAGCATCCAAGATCAGAGAACAGGTCAAGACCGATGTGGAAGAGATGGTGAAAACCCATGGCTTTCCACCAGGATTGGCCACTGTATTGGTTGGAGATAATCCTGCGTCACGTCAGTATGTACGCATGAAACAGAACCG
>CAZXJE010000167.1:0-2519 GCA_964640835.1 uncultured Eubacteriales bacterium | reverse complement strand
GGCGCCGAATTTGACGGGGCCGAAGCGGTAGTTTTGGGCCGAAGCAACATTGTGGGGATGCCAGCCGCTATGCTGCTCATCCACCGTAATGCCACTGTAACTGTATGTCACAGCCGAACGAAAGACCTCCCGGGTGTCTGCCGGCGTGCTGATATCCTGGTGGCTGCTGTCGGACGGCCTCAGATGGTAAAAGCTGGTTGGGTCAAACCCGGTGCCTTTGTGATCGACGTAGGCAGCAACAGGATTGATGATCCCGAATCAGAGAAAGGTTACCGCTGGGTGGGAGATGTAGACTTCGACGATGTCAAAGAAGTCGCAGGAGCCATATCCCCTTCCCCTGGAGGAGTCGGCCCCATGACTATAGCCGGTCTTTTACAGAACACATTACGAGCCGCCAAGCTGGCCATTGAACGTGGTGAAGTACCCCAATAAATTATAATATCGGCAGGGCTACTTAGTAGTGGCAGGATTTTTCTTTTTGGATCTTTCTACAAGATCTTGGAGTGTCGTCTTAGAAAAATAATCTCTGAGAAGAATGGTCGCCTCTTTCCAGACTTCATATGTTGCGCAGCGGGGCATGCGGTCGCATTGATCCAGGTCATCGACGCAATCCACAAGTGCGATAGGCCCTTCTAAAGCCTCGATGATCTCGATCAGTTTGAGCTCGGAAGGAGGTTGGGTCAGGATGTATCCTCCACCTGCGCCCCTGATGCTCTTGACGAGTTTACTGAGTTTCAATGGAATAATGATCTGTTCTAAATATCTTATGGAGATCTCTTCTTCTTTAGAGACATTCTTGAGGATCACGAGTTCTTGACCAGCGTTATAATGCAGTGCCAGATTTAACATCAACCGCGTCCCATACCGGCCTTTTGTTGAAAGTTTTATCATCCCAGGCTCCTTATTTCACTTGAACTAATAAAAAACAGGCTCATTTTTTCTTTAACACATCGGCATTAAAGCTAACATCAGAACTCTCTCAAGAGAGCTAAAAGCACTACAATTCCTCCAAATTCCATAGAAATTGTAGTGTATATAATTATTATGGATTAATTCTTCTCAATGTCAAGGAAATAATAAAAATAGGATTATTGGGTTCTGGGGCCAAACAACTGAAGAGCTTCGAGTATGGAAATAACTCCTTGATCCCCATTTCCCTTTTTGAACTCCTCTTTGGCCTCAGCTATTTTCCCCTTCATAATTACAGCAACCGGACCAATCTCACCACTCTCTTTGGATTGCTCTGAATCAGCCGGCTGTGTGATGAGTTTAAGAGCTTGAGAGACATATCCAACAGCATCGGAAAAATTCCCTGTTGTGAAATGTTCTTTGGCTGAGGAGACATTGCCCACAAATCCTTCCGGCCATTGGTCCAGAGGTTTGACCTGAAGAACTGAATCTAAAAGAATACTAGTCCCCTCACCCAGATGTCCTTTCTCCAGATTTTCAATCGCCATATCAAGGTTGTTTCCTATTGTCTGCGCGATTGCCGCAATTTCCTCACCCCCACTTTCCGTCTCGACAACTGTCTGTTCCGCTCTATCCTGTTTTTGACAACAAAACAGGAAAAGCAGAATCACTAAAATCGGTACCCACAGCCATTTTTTCATTACTAGCCTCCTCTATAATTCATTTATCTTTCTACCTGGATATACAGACTCCTTACTGACTTTATTCAATCCGGTTGTGTACTCCCTGGGAGTCGTATCCGATATTTTCTAATTGAATGTTAAAATAATCATCTTGTTAAGCTTTATAGAATTTTTTTGCTAATCTTAACAGGCTTTACTATAATAACAACACACCTGAATTATTCATAAAAAATGTCGATACTCTGTTCAGCAAAAACAATCTCAATCATAGATTATATTCTTTCAGTAAATCATCTTGACATTTCCGTTTTCAAAACGTTTTCAATTCATAATCGACATTTTTTACCTTACAGCGAACCGATCTTGCCGCGTCTGTTTCGTTGCAGCCCGGGTTAGGTTGGGACGGCTCGCGGTAGACAACTACAGCTTCATAGGCCACTTCCTCACAGCCACGGCAACCTAGGCTCGTGAATAATCCAGGTTAATTGAATTGGAAATGAATGAAGGGAAAAATCCGCTATCTGTATCGGTCCTTATCTTTTTATTCTTCCTCATCGCTTTGCCTTTCCACTGCAAGAAATCATCAACAGCTCCAGAGGTGGAGGTTCCGGAACAGGAACAAACATCCATAACAATTGTGTGCAGTCCAAGCTCCGGAGGAACGGATACAAATTTTTCTGTTGTCATATCGATCAACAATTCCGACCGGGAAATAAAAGTATTCGGACTCGAGGTGACATTTGATGCCGACAAATTTCAATTTCGCCGCATCGAAGAGGGAAACCTCACAGAGAGCTGGGCAGCAGTAGATGGGAATGAAATCAGCAGAGGAACTTTGAGGGTGGGAGGCTTTATGGGCTCAGGGAATCCCATCGTACAAGGAACCTCAGGTAACATTGCCGAGGTGAAACTCAAGGTGATCGGCAG
>CAZXJE010000166.1:0-7755 GCA_964640835.1 uncultured Eubacteriales bacterium | reverse complement strand
CAATATTAAGAGGAGGGACAAAATGGATGAATACACAAATCAGAACAAAACAGAAGAGATGATGCCCAGGCAAACATCTTGGCTCTTCTGGACGTGTTTCATTGCCCTGATCGCAACGTCATTCGGTTTTATCATCAGAGCTCAGATAATCGGTGATCTTGGATTACATTTTAATCTTAGTGAAACTCAGAAAGGTGAGATCCTGGGCGTCGGACTGTGGCCCTTTGCGCTCAGTATCATCCTGTTCAGCCTGGTGATCGATAAGATCGGATATGGCAGGTCGTTGGCGTTTGCATTCATCTGTCATGTCCTATCGGCCATAATTACGATTTTTGCAACAGGGTATCAGATGCTGTATTGGGGCACGTTTATTCTTGCTCTGGGAAACGGAGCTGTTGAGGCCGTTATAAACCCGGTTGTTGCCACCATTTATCCCAAAGAAAAGACGAAGTGGCTGAATATTCTGCATGCAGGTTGGCCTGGAGGATTGGTCTTGGGCGGATTGCTAGCTTTGATTTTGGGTCCCGGAGCGGATTGGAGATGGAAGGTCGGCTTGATCTTCATACCTGCAGCCTTTTATGGAGTCATGATGTTCCGAGCCAAGTTCCCTGTTCAAGAGCGTGTAAAAGCGGGTGTGCCTTATAAGACGATGTTGCAGGAGTTGGGTATTATTGGCGCAGCTATTGTTGTGGTTATCATGACTGCAGAGATCGGTCGCATCTTCGGCTGGACTCTCACGCTGAAAGTCGTTGTAGCCGCTGTTCTAATCATCGGTTACGGACTTTATGTGCGATCTTTCGGCCGCCCCCTATTTATCCTGTTATTGCTGATCATGCTTCCCCTGGCGACAACAGAACTGGGAACCGATAGCTGGATCACTGAACTTGTTACTCCTGTTATGGCAGAATTAGGCCTTCAGGCAGGTTGGATCCTTGTTTACACAGCCCTGATCATGATGATCCTGCGTTTCTTTGCCGGTCCGATCATACACAGGCTTTCGCCTCTGGGTCTGTTAGCCCTATGCAGCACGATCGCGATCGTTGGATTGGTTACTTTGTCCAAGGCAACGGGGATTATGATATTTGTTGCTGCGACGATCTACGCACTGGGGAAAACATTCTTCTGGCCGACAATGCTGGGGGTCGCCGCCGAACGATTTCCCAAAGGAGGGGCGCTCACGCTCAATGCCATTGGAGGTATGGGAATGCTGAGCGTTGGTGTCATCGGGGCAGTCTTTTTAGGAAATATTCAGGACAAACAGATAGATCGAGAGCTGTTCCGGCAAAATCCTGCTGTACATCAAAAAGTCGTCGCAGAGGAAAAATCAAGCGTATTCGGGAAATACAGCCCGCTCGATCAGGAGAAGATCGGTTCGCTCGGAAGTGATGAAAAGTTGGTAGTGGATACGATCAAGGCATCCGCAAAGAAGAATGCTCTTTTAACAGTTGCCATTTTTCCAGCTATCATGTTGGTCTGTTATCTCGTTCTCATCCTGTATTTTAGATCGAAAGGCGGCTATAAAGCAGAGGAACTCACTGTCCAAATGGAATGAACCTTATTTTTTTTATTGTGTTCTTTGAAACACATTCATGCTGGATTAATATTATACTGGATTAGGATAAGGAGTCCCAATCTCCAAATTTTAAAACAGGATTTCTTTGTTCGCCGTCTGCTCTATTCTTTGCGATAACAAGTCCTTGTGTACCTGGATTCCTTTGACAGTAATCTTCGATCTTCTCAGGCTCCATCACCATAAAGGCCGTAGACAGCGCGTCACTCGTTGCACCCCCGGAGGCTAAAGCCCAGGCAGCGAGCCTGTCCTTTACCGTTTTGCCTGTAAGGGGATTGATAATATGATGGCCTTTCTCCAATCCAGAAGCGCTCAAGGCTCTATGTTTCAAATAGACATGAGACAATATCTGCCCAAATTGAGCTGGATTGCTCAATGTGACCGGCCATCCCTTTTCCCCTGGTGGTTCAGCGAGCGCGAGAACCGAACTTTTTCCTCCGTGAATAAGCACAGATTCAATGTCCCATTCTTTGAAAAGTTTGGCCATCGAATCGATGGCATAACCCTTCCCGAATCCTCCAAGATCTATGTGAATGGAATTAGCAAACAGCTTTACACTGAAATCTGATTCGTCCAGTTGGAGCATTTTGATGCTGGTATTACTTCCGGCTGTGATATCGAACGTTCCATCTGTTTGACTTGTCAATTGAGCACATTGTTTCAAGCACTCAAACGCGTCCAATCCGATCTGTACGGACTGATGTTTATCTAAATTATTGATGCGAGAGATGTCGCTGTTTTCGATAAATCGACTGAGTCCTAGCTCGAGCCGGTCAAGCTCACGAAAAGCTTCCCAAGCGGCCTGTTCTGCATATCCCGCATCGTCATGAATGGCAAAAATCTCAAAAACAGTCGCCATCCTGTTGTGAGAAAACCGGAAGGCATTGTGCGGCAGTTTCCCATGAAATTGGATTTTGGGGATTTCCTTTGAAGGTTTGGTCATTTTATAGAAACCTGATTATTCTTTATCCAAGTTTGAGTATCTTCGCGCATAAAGATCCATGAGTTCTTTTGTGATATAACCACGAATTTCAATCTGAGGGCGTAATTGAGTGGGGGATCTGAATAGTGGGACATACAGGTTTTTTTCTCCTGGGGGGGGCCACTCATACAGCTTTTTTAGCAGTTCGGGTTCCACGCTGGGAGAAGCGATTATGATCTGCGCGGGCGGTTGACTGAAATTGACCCTGTTCCACCACCCGATGTTGGGAAAAAAACGCAGATACCAGGGAAGGGGCCAGTAATCATCTCCCGGACAGATGACTTCGATGACCATGTCTTTTCCATCGGGGTGAACTTGTGCGATTTCTTCGATCCTTCGAGCAATAGCACCAACATCTCTGCTCGTGTGGGCGTAAACATAAGGATTTGATGGATCGGCGTCGTACTTGAAATTCGAGAGATAAGATAACACGATAAGGTCACCGATACCCAGGACAAGGAATAGATAAACGAAGATATGCAGAGTATTGTTCTTTTTTATCCTTAAGAGCGATGTTGCACCGAGAGCCGCCAGCAATATCATCCCAAAGTAAAAACCCAACATGCTCCAAGGTGTTTTGTACGTTATTATTGAATAGATCAGAGCCAGGATCACCGTATAAAAAGCGATAAATCTGAATAAACTCGAATCAGCTTGCGAATTCTGTTTATGCCTTAATGCAACTGTTAAACCGATCCCGGATAAAATTACGATAGGCAATTCGTTCCAGAAGGGGCGTGCAGTGTGTTTCGAGCCGAGAAGGAGTTTGAAATAATAGTACCAGGGGTGAATGTGCCAGCTGTCTTGGCCGGCTCTCTGGAGATAGTATTTATAGGCAACAAAGGAGTCGAGAATTCCTCTGGGGTGTGCGAAAAATGAAGAGTAAAACAAGGCAGAGACAACACATGTTGTAGTCAAAAAAATCAGAAAATGCCAGGGATTGATTTTAAATCCAAAATGAGCAGGTCTATGGTTTTGTCGGTTGTCTAAAGTCCCAGTGATATACAGGGCCAGAATCATCGCAGCAAAAACAAGAACGCTAGTTTCTTTGGTGGCATGCATCAATCCGAGAAATACGCCAGCAAAGAATGCCCATACAGGATTCTTTCTCTTCACATACCGATATCCCGAAACGATGACACCAAAACTGAAAGATACAAGAAGCATTTCCTGGATATAGTACCGGCTGTAGAACACCATGGCCGGTGAGATGGCTAAAAACAAGCTTGCAAAGAAAACGACAGAACAGCTCAAGCTATCTTTTAACAGGAACAATCCCAGAAAAAGTAACATCCCGAAGAATACTGGCACGATTCGCAATGTCCTTTCATCGATCTCTGAGAGTCTTTTAGACGATGACGTCAAGGAGGGAATCAGAGTGAAATAATTAAGAGTAGGGCCATGGTATTCATGGGGATCATACCGATATTCATTTTCCTCGAGAAGATCGCCAAACTTGATGGCGTGAACAGCCTCGTCGGTGTGCATAGGCCGCTGTGCCAATTTTGGTAGGCGCAGTGCAAAACCTACAGTGATAACAACCAAACACAGGATTAAAAAATTACTGCGTATCTTTTTTAACAGGTCGACCGTAAACCTCCGTTTCGATCCAATGGTTCAAATCATTACTGTTATTTCCATTGGTGTACAGACGGACATAACGCGCCTGAATGCCTTTGACATCGATAAGCTTCCCCTCTGCTGTTTCGACATAATGGAAATCGTTACCAACCCCTAAACCGGAAGAGTTATCAAAGTCATTGCTGAACAAAATTTTCACATTCGTAATAAAATCAGGATCATCTGCGGCTTGTACGACTACATCGAAGTAGACGCGAGCCTGTTTATGATAGTGCCACATGACGATCGCATAGATCTCGTGTTTTTCGCCCAAATCGATGGTGACATACTGTTCGAAAGGGCCCAATTCAACGAAGCTGCCATCCATTCCCTCTTTATCACCATCGGTGATCATAGCGATCTCTCCGATTATGGGTTCTTCATCTGTGCTTACTACAGGTTTTCCCAAGGCGACATTTATTGTGCCTAAAGGGGCCATAAAAGGAGGGCGAGGCTTGCCAAGAGGTTTTTCGAGCCTTTCCACACCGATATTCTGTGGAGTGCCGATGAACATGGGTTTGGGTAATTCTATTTCTATCGGTACAAGTTTTTCTGACGAAGATTGAATACTCAGCGGGCCTGCAACCGCTAAAGCTGTTATAATAGTAGCAAATACGATAAATATCATCCAAAAGATAGGTTTTAGCTTTAATGTTTTTTCCTCTCTCAATTTTCCTCTTATTGGTCTATCTCGTCCAGAAAATCAAAAATTACTTGGAGCGCAATTTATGAAAAAAACGATCCAGTCCGATGATATGACCCGTCGGGAATAAAAGCAACACAAATAGCGCTGCAATTTCGATCAGGTTCTTATTGACAATAAGGTAGTTCCCTTCGGAAGGAATGGCATAGTAGAGGCCTGTAAAGGGTGGATTGCAAACATAATAGAGCCAGATGAGGGCCATCCCTGCTACAGTGGCGGTTCGTGATAAACATCCCAATATCAATCCCAGTCCGATAAGAATCAATCCCCAAGTGTTCAAGACATTCACAACGGAAAGAACAGGAGGATTTCCCGCTATTCCTTTGAATATTCCAGCAAAGATCCATTTAGACTCGAGTAAAAAGTTGGCCGCCGACCATTGAGGAGTCGTCAGTTTTGTTATCCCCTCATAGAGGAAATGCCAGCCAATCATAACACGGAGTGTGACTAGCGCTGCTGACTGCCAGTTGGAGTATTTTGTGTCAATTCTCATATCTTGAACTCATTGGGATCGAAATCGAGCTTTCGTGCCATTTCGACAGCATCGTTGACTTTGAGCACGGTGACTGCCGTCTCATAACCGACATCGTAGGGGCAGTTTAATTTCTCGAGTCCGCGTATGGCATTGAAGAAGTTTTCTAAATGAGGCAAATGGTAGGGATCATTAAAAATGACGGGGATGTTATGCCGGTCTGGTCCGATCGTCTCACGAACATCAAGAACAGCTCCTGTTGTGCTTTGAGACATAGCCTTCGCCGGTGCGCCTAAATATCCTGAAGATACCCATTTATCCCATTGGGGTGCCGTTGGCTCCCGGTAAACACCCCCTCGGTTAGCCGATTCAGAAATATGGAGTGTCCCCTGATCCCCCAGGAAATTTTCAAAGTAGCCTTCGCTGCTGTTGGTCGTTAATGTTTGATAATTTGCCCTCACTACACCTTGTCCGGTCTCATACTCGTAAATAGCGAGGACCGTGTCATACCACTCGTGTGTATCTTTACTGTAATAATCCGTACCCCCACTCGCAAACACAGACTTTGGCTGTGCATCCAAGAACCAGTTGAATATATCGATTTGATGGGACCCGAGGTCCACAATAGGTCCACCCCCCAGTCCCTTGTACCAGCGCCAGTTCCGAAACTGATGCATGGATTTATAACCGAATTTGTTCAGCGTGCCGGTATCGATAACATGCTTTTTCGGCCATCCAATGTCGGCTTGGACCGACCTATTCCACTGTCCGTTGACAGCCGTGATTCGGCCCAGGATTCCGGCATCTTTGATAAGATTGTTATAACAGTGTAAATACCGGGGATTGCTCCGCCGCTGATGTCCGATCTGAAGGAGTTTTCCTGTTTTTCTGGCCGCTTCAACCATTCTTCGGGCACCCTCGAGTGTATTGGACATCTCCTTTTCACAATACACATGAAGATTGGCTTCAAGGCAAGCTACAGTGTGATCCGGATGCCAAAAATCGGGTGTGGCTATAATGACGGCATCCAGATCTTTCTCCTCCGACAGCATTTCCCGGTAGTCGGTATATGTGTTCACTTCATGCTTATATTTCTTAAGCACTTGGGCAGCTCGTCTTTGGTTATAGGACTCCCAAATATCACAGACTGCCTCAAATCTTAAACCGGGAAGCTTGAGACAAGCATTCAGCAAAATATAACCCTGTTCACCCGTTCCCAGAAAAGCCACATTGATATCTGACAAGCCCTCAGGGATTGCTCTTTTCGGTGGGCTGGCGTTCTTGGGTCTATCGTGTATCGTTTTGTTCAACCACGAAAGAGTAAAAAGACCCAAAATTGGCAGAGTCGCCAGACCTTGAATGAAATCTCTCCGTTCTATCCCTTTCTTCGGCAAAGCTTGAGAATCCTCTATTTTCTCGTCCATTTTATTCCTTCTTTTTATGTTTCAATAACGAACTTTATTATTAATTTTCCCTTTATGATTGTCAAACTCTGGGCCCTGAAGTCATCATTCCCAAAATTATACTGGCAAAGATCATGCCACACTGTTGAGTATTCCAATTATGAGGTGGGTTTTCAGACCCCATTAGCCGATTTATTTTGAAAATTTAGTGGTAAATTCTTCAAAAATCTCCGGAGACACTTGCATGTGGCGGTGTTTAAAAGTGAAGATATCGCAAAACATGCCAATGGCATCTAAAAACAGATTCACTTTTGAGCCAGGGACATCATTCCAATTGATGGGCACTTCAACAATTTTGAGCCCGGCTTTGCGCGCTATGAGAAGGATCTCGATGTCGAAACTCCATCTTTCTGCCCGCTGCTTTTCAAAAAGGAAAAAAGCGCATTCAGCCGTAAACATCTTGAAACCGCACTGGGTATCAGCTAACCCTGGCAAGATGAGAAAATTGACGCAGACATTGAAGATGCGTTCGAGGAACGTGTGGTACCATCCCCGAGTTACGGATGTGTCCTCTGAGGGAAGACCGCGTGAGCCAATCACAACCTTTGTATTTTCATTAAATTTTGCTTCAAGTCTTTCGATCTCTTTTATGGGTGTTGAACCGTCCGCATCTGCAAACAGCACATATTTGCCATGAGAATTCGACACACCAGTTTTCACCGCATACCCCTTACCTCGGTTTTGAGGCAATTGAATAAGGCTCACCTGCTGCCTTATCTTTTCCAGTCTTTTTACGACTTCTGCTGTGCGATCGGTACTGCCATCATCAACCACAATTATTTCATAATCCAGATCCCTGCCATCAAAGTAATCGACCATATCCAGGAGAGTGGGAGGTAAACGCCATTCTTCATTGTAAGCTGGAATCACAATTGAAAGATCTGTCCCCATTTTATCAATCCATAGTACAATGAAGAAACTGATCCAGTCAATGCATGAAGCACA
>CAZXJE010000165.1:0-7756 GCA_964640835.1 uncultured Eubacteriales bacterium | reverse complement strand
ACGAAGGTTTTGTAGTGAGATCGGTGGGTTAGGTTGGGTCGGCGCCCAAAGGGTAAAAAATGCCGATAATAAAAATTGAAAGTTTTTAGAGTAACGGTATCGGCAGTTTTTATGAATAATTCAGTCTTAGTTGGAAAAGGAGTTATATGAAAACTACAAAACTCTATACGTCTCAAAAAAAACTCGGGGCAAAAATGATCGAGTTCTTTGGTTGGGAGATGCCGGTCGAGTTTTCGGGCATCATCGGCGAACACATGGCCGTCCGAACGAAAGCGGGCCTATTTGACGTCAGTCATATGGGTGAGATCCTAATTTCAGGAAAACAAGCCTTGGATTTTGTCCAGTATTTGACTCCGAATAATGCCTCCCGCCTGACACCGGATAAAGCGCAGTATACTGCCTTAACAACTCCAAAAGGAACTTTTATCGATGACATGCTGGTCTATTGTCTGGATGAGGAAAAGTATCTCTGTGTCGTAAATGCTGCTAACTTGGATAAAGACTATGAGTGGATACTCAGCCACAAGGGCGGTTTTGATGTCTCTGTCGAGAACCAAAGTGATAGTTATACCCAATTGGCTCTCCAAGGCCGGGAAGCAGAAGCCATCCTGCAACCCCTCACAGGGATAAATTTAGAAGAGATGAAGACCTTTAGAACCGCAAGAGGAAGCGTTGCTGGCGTTGGTGCCCTGGTCTCACGAACGGGTTATACAGGGGAAGACGGCTTTGAAATATATACACAGTCCGAGAATCCTGCAAAGATTTGGGATGCTCTTCTGGAGGAGGGAGAGGCACGCGGCCTTCTTCCCATCGGGCTTGGTGCACGGGATACTCTCCGGCTGGAAGCCACATTGATGCTCTATGGGAATGATATTGACGAGACGACAACTGTCCTGGAAGCGGGATTGGGTTGGCTTGTGAAGTTTAAGAAGGGCGATTTCTTGGGACGTGAGGTTTTGCTCAAGCAAAAAGAAGAGGGGCTGCGCCGTAAGATAGTTGGTTTCGAGATCCTGGGACGGGGGATCGCCAGGCCTCATTATTCCGTGTTTGTAAATGGCGAGAAAGTTTCGGAAGTGAACTCAGGATCGTATTCTCCTTATCTCAAAAAGAGCATAGGATTGACCTATCTCCCCATCGAACACATTGAAGAGAGTACAGAGCTCGAGGTAGAGATCCGAGGAAGCCTTATTAAAGCGAAAGTGATTCCTCTTCCATTCTATAAACGCGACTACTGATTGATTTTATGAACCGTTAACTTTAACCGGTCAAGTGAAATTAACTGGAATGATTTTAAACAAATATTGGTTTTTTAAATAAAATTTTTTTATATTATGCTTTTCACGTTTTACGATAAAGGTGAGGAGGAGAGATATGTATCCTGAGGAATTTCACTACACGAAGGATCATGAGTGGATCAAAGTCGAAAATGATGAAGCGGTTGTGGGGATCACAGATTTTGCCCAGAAACAGCTGGGAGATGTGGTCTATGTGGAATTGCCCCAAGTCGGCACAGTTTTTGAGTTCCATCAATCGCTCGGTGTCATCGAATCCGTGAAAGCTGTCTCGGACATTTATTCCCCAATTTCTGGCGAAGTTGTTGCCGCCAATGAGGAATTGGATGGGTCTCCTGAGATGGTGAACGAAGACCCCCACGGGAAAGGCTGGATCGTTCGGCTGAAGTTGAAAGATGAAGCCGAAATCGAGAAATTGATGTCAACAACCGAATATGAGAAATTTTTGGAGGGTCTGGAAGACTAAAAATCCAGAATATTAAACATTTAGACAGGAAGGTTCAAAACATGAGCTATATATCGTTAAGTGATAAAGATAAGAAGGACATGCTGAAAAGAATCGGACTTTCCTCGCTCAAAGAACTTTTTCTCGCGATTCCTGAAGATATCAAATTAAGCAGAGACCTCAAGATCCCTGATTCTAAAACAGAAGCAGAGCTTATCTCTTATTTTGAGAGCCTGAACGAGAAGAATACGGGAAGTGATTACCTTTCTTTTTTGGGCGGTGGTGCCTATCCGCACATCATCCCCTTTCTGGTCGATTATCTCAGCAGCCGGGGGGAATTCGTCAGCCCCTATACGCCTTACCAGCCAGAAGTGAGTCAAGGAACTCTTCAGGTTATTTTTGAATTCCAGACTTTGATCTGCCAGTTAACTGGTATGGACATTGCAAATGCATCCATGTATGAAGGAGCCTCGGGCGCGGCTGAAGCAGTGTTAATGAGCCATAGGCTCAAAGGTAAGTCCAAAGTTCTTTTAGCGGGTTCTGTTCATCCCCAATACCAAGAAGTGATAAACACCTACACCAAAAATCTGGGGATTCTGGTGGAAGACGTCCCGTATAGAGATGATGGTTCCGCGGATCTCGATGAGCTGGAACAAAAAGTGGATGACCAAACATCTGCAATCGTAACCCAGTCCCCCAACTTTTTTGGAGTGATCGAAGACCTCGAAAAAATCTCGGGAATTGCCCACAAAAATGAAGCGTTATCTGTAGTCGTCATATCTGAACCTGTTTCTCTAGGCCTTTTGGAACCACCAGGAAGCCTGGGAGCTGATATCGTCACAGGAGAGGCCCAATCTTTCGGGATTCCGCTGAGTTATGGAGGTCCATACTTGGGATTTATGGCTTGTAACCAGGAATTTATTCGTCAGTTTCCTGGTCGAATTGCTGGAGAGACTGTGGATGTTGAAGACAGAAGAGGATACGTCCTGACATTATCTACAAGGGAACAGCATATCAGGCGGGAGAAAGCCACATCCAATATCTGCACAAACCAGGCTTTGTGCGCTCTGAGGGCTACCATTTTCCTGGAGACGTTGGGGAAGGATGGCATCAGGGAGCTGGCCTCGCAGAATATCCAAAAGGCTAGTTACACACTTGATGAATGCTGCAAAATCGCTAGTGTTCAAAAAAAGTTCAGCGGGGCCATTTTTAATGAATTTGTTTTGGAGTTTGGTAAACCTGCTGCTTCGGTGAATCAATTTTTGTTGGACAAAGGAATCATCGGAGGGCTTGATCTGGATCCATTCTTCCCAGAGCTAAAAAATTGTGCTCTTTTCTGCGTGACAGAGACACACACCAAAGACAAGATCGATCGATTGGTCAAAGGAATAGAGGAGGCAATGTAAGGCCTGTTTCCAAGCCGGGCCATTCATTTGTGAGAGAATCATGATAAGAGAACTTTTAATTTTTGAGATGAGCGATGAGGGGAAAAAGGCCTATCGTTTGCCCAAGCTTGATGTGCCTGAAAACAAGGATGTCCTTAAAGGGATACGAACGAGAGAGGGGGTAGAGGATTTTCCACAGGTAGCCGAGATTGAAGTTGTTAGGCATTTTACACGCCTGTCGCGAACCAATTTCTGTATAGATGTGGGACTATATCCCCTCGGTTCTTGCACGATGAAGTACAACCCGAAGGTAAACGAAAAAATTGCAGCTTTCTCTGGATTTTCACACACACATCCTTTCGCGCCCCATGAGCTTGTTCAAGGGAACTTAGAGATTCTCAAAACAGCAGAGGAATGTCTGATTGAAATAGCGGGCATGGATTCATTCTCTCTACAGCCCACAGCAGGTGCGCAGGGAGAGCTTGTCGGGATGATGCTCATACGGGCCTATCTCGAGGATAGAGGAAATCCCCGAAAAATCGTTCTGATTCCGGATTCAGCGCATGGGACAAATCCATCCAGTGCACATCTCTGTGGTTACCGTGTACAAGAGATAAAATCCAACAAGAGCGGCACTGTTGATGTGGAAGACCTTGCTCGAGTAATGACTGATGATGTGGCTGCGTTGATGGTAACTAACCCGAATACCCTGGGTGTCTTTGAATCCGATATCAAAAAGATATGTGAGATAGTCCATGACAAGGGAGGCCTTGTGTACATGGATGGTGCCAACATGAATGCTCTCGTTGGCGAGTGCCGCCCTGGAGACATGGGAGTGGATGTGATGCACATCAATTTGCACAAAACGTTCTCAACTCCCCATGGTGGGGGAGGTCCGGGAGCAGGACCCGTGGGTGTGAAAAAAGTGCTCGAGCCCTACCTCCCTATCCCGGTGATCGAGAGAAATAAGGATTCTTCTCTTTATTTTAATCACGACAGGCCGAAGAGTATCGGAAAGGTCCGGAGTTTTTACGGGAACTTCCTTGTCGTTGTCAAAGCACTCGCTTATATCCTTTCTTTGGGGCCCAATGGACTGAGAGAAGTTGCCGAGATCGCTGTGTTGAATGCCAATTATATCCGGAAAAGCCTGGAAGAGGAGTATCATCTCAAGTACGATGCGCCAACATTCCATGAGTGTGTCTTTTCGGACAAATTCCAAAAAGAACACGGTGTGCAGAACATCGATATCGCCAAAAGACTGATCGATTTTGGATTTCATCCACCAACGATGTCCTTCCCTCTTATTGTGGCAGGGGCATTGATGATCGAACCCACTGAAACAGAGAGCAAACGAGAGCTGGACCTCTTCATCGAGGCTATGAAACAGATTGCGAGGGAAGCTCGGGATAATCCTAAGATCCTGAAGGAGGCGCCCCACACCGCATATGTCCGGCGGCTGAATGAAACCCAAGCTGCGCGGAATCCAATTCTCCGCTGGACACCCAAAAAAAGTGGTCTTTCAGAAGATCAATAGAGAACTTATGTAAAAACAAAGACAGCTGAATGCTGTAATGTGAAACAATGTCGATCCAAAAATTAATAATGAACCTCCAGAAATTCTGGGCTGTCCAAGGATGTTATCTGGCTCAATCATACGACCTAGAAGTGGGGGCAGGGACCATGACTCCGGACACTTTTTTTAGAGTGCTGGATAAAAAACCTTGGAGAGTGGCCTATGTGCAGCCTTCACGGAGACCGACCGATGGAAGGTTCGGATTAAATCCTCATCGTGTTCAGAAGCATTTTCAGTATCAGGTTATCATGAAACCATCGCCTGCAAATATCCAGGATCTGTATTTGAAGAGCCTGACATCTTTGGGAATATCTCTTGAGGATCACGATCTGCGGTTCGACGAAGACAATTGGGAATCCCCGACGATAGGCGCTTGGGGAGTCGGGTGGCAGGTGTTATTGGATGGATTAGAGATCACACAGTTCACATATTTTCAACAGGCCGGCGGGATCGATACTTTCCCCGTCCCCGTAGAGATCACATACGGATTGGAACGACTGGAAATGTTTCTGGAAGGTAAGGACAACCTGTATGACCTCAATTGGTCTGAAGATGTGACGTACAGGGATCTGAGATTCGTCGAGGAGAGGGAGTTTTCGGAGTACAATTTTAATCAGGCAGATGTGAAACTCCTTAAAAAATCCTTCGACATGAACATCAGGGAAGGACAAAAAATGATCGATAAAGATCTGCTCCTCCCTGGATACGACATCAGTCTCAAATGCTCCCATCTTTTTAATCTCTTGGATTCAAGAGGTGCCATCAGCGTGACAGAAAGAGTAAAGATGATCTCCCAGATCAGGATCCTCGTCAATCAGATCGCCGAACAATATACATCTCGAGAGGAATCACCCTGATGGAATTTTTTCTGGAGATCAACACCGAAGAGATGCCGTCATCCCACATTAAAAGTGGGCTTTCCCAGCTGGAAGATAAATTGAAAGAGGCTCTGCGCTCCTCGAGCATTACTTTTTCCCGGATGAATAGTTATGGAACCTGCCGAAGGCTCGTGGTCGTCGGAAACTTCGCGCCGGAGCAGAAAGACCGGGTGGAGGTTATCATCGGCCCCCCCAGGACAGCGGCATTTGATGAGGATGGTGTTCCCAAGCCCGCTGCTGTTGGATTTGCCAATAAACATGGTCTGAGTGTTGAAAAATTGGTCGTGCTCAAAACAGACAGAGGGGAGTATGTCGGGGCGAGAAAGATCACCAAGGGTGCTCCCACTAAGGATATTTTAAAGGAGAGTCTCCCAAAGATCATTTACTCACTCTCTTTCCCTAAAATGATGAGATGGGGAGAGAGTTCCTTAAGGTTTTCTCGCCCGATCCAAAACGTTTTGTGCATTTTCGGAGAGAAACCTCTCTTCTTTCGAGTTGGGGAGATTTCGTCCTCTGAATTCACCACGGGTCATAAGATCTTTTCTCCGAGAAAGATCAGGCCCAAGAACTTTTCTGAATACAGGAAAGCCCTAGCCGAGCATCATGTGGTTTTAGATCAAAACAAACGGAAACTTTTGATCTTGAAGCAAGCCGAGAAAAAACTGTTATCTCTGGGTGCCCAAATATACCCTGATGAAAATCTCTTGGATAAACTGTCCTATGATGTGGAGTCTCCCTATGTGATATTGGGACAATTCCCAGAAGAATATCTCAAATTGCCTCTAGAAGTGTTGAGTACTGCCATGAAGGAAGGCCAGAATCTTTTCTCCGTTGTCAAGGGGAAAAAACAATTGCCCTATTTTATAGGCCTGGCCGATGTTCCTAAGGATTCAAAAGCACTCATCCAGGAAGGAAACCAAAGAGTGCTCAAAGCGCGGTTAGAGGATGCCAAGTTTTTTTGGGATCAGGATCTAAAGATCAAACTCCGGAAGAGGGCAGAGGAGCTGGACCGCGTGATCTACCAAGAGAAGCTGGGGAGTTATGAGGATAAGACCCAGCGGCTGAAAAAGATCGTTGTCTATCTTGCACATAAACTGGAAGCTAAGGGAGAAAAAAAACCGATGGCTGAGGCTGCAGAACTGTGCAAAGTCGACCTGATGACAGAAATGGTGAGGGAATTCCCAACGCTCCAGGGAAAGGTCGGAGGATTGTACGCCCGGGAAGAGGGATACGTGGCGAATGTATGGAAAGCCATCTATGAACACTACCGTCCCCTGAGCATGGATGATCATGTCCCCTCATCGTTCAATGGCGCGATCCTTTCAATCGCGGATAAGCTGGATTCCATCATTGGCGCGATCGGTATCGGCATGGAAGTCAGCGGGTCTAGGGACCCGTTCGGTCTGCGCAGAAACGCACAGGGGATCTGTAAAATTATCCTGGAGAAAAAGATCGATCTTGCCTTTTCCCGTTTAGTGGACAAGGTGATAACCGTCTATGGCGAAATTTTTGAAAAGGACAAGGAAAACATCAAAAAACGCTGCCTTGGGTTTTTTAATGGACGTTTGCAACATATCTTCGAGAGCCAGGGATTCCGCTATGACCTTGTCAATGCGGCCCTTAGTCCAGGGATAGACAATATATACCACACATATCTCAGGCTTAAGGCATTAGATGGCCTCAAAGAAAGCGCTCACTTTGAGCCGATGATTCTCATCGCCAAGCGCGTGAACAATATTCTCCGCGATCAATCCCAAATATACAAGATCAATTCTGAGTTGCTTTTCGAAAAAGAGGAGCGTGAACTGTACACGACTTTCACTATCCTTCGTGAAAATATCCTTGAAATGATCGCTCGAGGAGACTTCGCAAAAGCGCAGAGAATGGTCTTTCGGATCCGGTCATCCATCAACACGTTTTTTGATCATGTGTTGGTCATGGCTGATGACAAAAGACTCCAGCGGAACCGGCTAGCCCTTCTTCAGGCCATCAGCAAACTTCTCAACAAGATAGCGGATTATTCACAGATCGTTGTATCCGATTGATCCAACCATTGGAATATCTTAATCACCTGGGTAAACCTCCCCAAATCTGTGATGTCATGAAATCACATTTCGTTATTGAGTGCTCCAATTGTGTGGTGGAGAAAACCGTGAGAAGGGCTGGACGGGCATGGTACATCT
>CAZXJE010000164.1:0-7792 GCA_964640835.1 uncultured Eubacteriales bacterium | reverse complement strand
CTGAATCTTTTCTGTGGTGAGGTCACACAATTTATGCAAACTTTCAGGCTGCCATTTTGTGGCTTTGACAGCTTCAATAGCACCCATGATTAATGAAGCAAGGGTATAGGGGCCTGTCACATACGCTCCTTTTAATATTTCCTTGGGCAATCCGATGCTCATGAGTTTTATGGTTTCAACATAGCCATTGACTCTGGTGTCAAAGGAGATGTTTATTTCTCTTAGTTCTTTTATTTCCTCTATATCAAATTTACCTTTGGGTACTGCTGCCGGGTTTTCTCTTGGGAAAAGGGTGTACATGCCTAAAGCATTTGCTTCCACTGATAAATCCATTAAGGTGAAGATTATATCAGGAGAAAAATTGTCTGCCAGTGCTTTGATGACTTTATAATGGAGGCCATAATTCTGCTGGGCAAGTTTAATGTTGGTGCCAGTCAATACCACACCAGGGAATCCCATCAAAGGGGCAACCAATCTTCTCTTTTGTTTGAATGCCTCTTTGGCTATTTCTGCAAGTTCCATTTTTTGATTCCTTATCCAGTTCAATGGTATGCTTTTAAGGGGCAAAAAATCAACATGCAGATAAAGATTTGTGTATGTTCCGGATTTCGGATGCTCGGGCTAATGATTTTTTTATCCATATGAACAATTCACCAAGGCTCCGCCAAACATTCAATACAAAAGGATAACATACAAAAAATCTGATATGAATATGATTGATTGCTAAAAGGAATCAACAACAATTCATCTAGCAAAGAAAGGGGAAATTCACAGCGGAAGGCAGTGTACGCCTTTTGAGGCTGTCATGAAAAGTGAAGTCCTGATAGCCTTGAGTGATAATATCCCTCGTTATTTTTATCAGCCATTTTGGCTTATTGGCTAGGTTTTTAGGAGTATCGGGTCTTTGAGGTTTATTTCTGCCTCCTGGCCCATTTCGTGAATCATGGCCCCTACCATGGCAGGGATCTACCGCGAGCGTCATCCGGAACATTCTGTTTTTTACCGGGTGTTTTTTTATTATTTTGAGAGGTTTTTTCAGGAATATGAGGATCGGTTCGAGAAGGTGTGCCCAAAACTGTGTCCTAATTCGGACCGGGTAGCTGGTGGACTACATGCTGGAGATGGTGCTCACTAAGGTGGGAATAGATCTCGGCCGTCTTGATCGACCTTCGGCCGAGGAGTTTCTGGACCGCCTGAATTTCGTTTCGAGCGAATGGATGTTGATCTTCCCCCCATCGGCCTTCTCTTTTATTCACTTCTCAGGGCGACTATGGGATCAAGAAGGGATGCCTTTCGGGCAGGATAGACACCGAAGAAAAGCCCTACGGCAAGAGAAAACCCGAAGGAAAGAGCCACCGACAGCAGGGAAATGGCGATCGGCCATCTGGTAGCTGAACTGATGAGAACCGAGCCGGCAACTCCGATCAGAATCCCCGTCGTTCC
This sequence comes from uncultured Eubacteriales bacterium, assembly GCA_964640835.1. Taxonomy (GTDB): domain Bacteria; phylum Acidobacteriota; class Aminicenantia; order Aminicenantales; family Aminicenantaceae; genus WTAW01. The sequence goes on along the minus strand of CAZXJE010000164.1, from coordinate 6,349 downwards.
CCCGCCGATACCTAGGGCGGCTGCTTCAAGGATGAACTGGGTCAGGATGTCCCTGCGGCTGGCTCCCACAGCCATTCGCAAACCGATTTCATTGGTCCGTTCCCTGACTACCATGAGCATGATGGCCAGGATGCCGATCCCGCCTACAAGGAGAGAGACCGCGGCGATACTCCCGATCAGGGTAGTAAACGTCTTTGTTGTTTCTCTCTCGGCCTCCAGCAGGTCGGCCTGGCTCTGAATGGTGAAATCATCCGGCTTGTTAAATCTCACTAACCGGTGTCTTTCCCTCAGCAATTCTCTCACCTCTTCTACTGCGTCATCCATCTCTTCCCGGCTCATGGCCTCGAGGCCGATGCTGTTGATGTAGGTCAGGTTGAAGACCCTCCGCAAGGCGGTCCGGACAGGAATGAACACCTGGTCGTCCTGGTCGACACCGTTCAAGTCCACGCCTTTGCTCTCCATTATCCCGACAACATCAAAGGGCACTCTACCGATACGAATGATCTCCCCTATAGGGTCCTCTCCCTCAAATAGATTCCGGACGACTGAACGTCCCAGGAGAGCCACCCGGCGGCCGGCGGTGTTTTCTTCTTCGCTGAAAAACTCCCCTTCTTCCACCCTGAAGTTCCGGATATTCTGGTAATCGGGGATTGTGCCGGTGATTGTGGTATTTGTGCTGTAATTGCCGTATTTAACCTGGATCTTCTTGCTTTGAACAGGTGCCGCATTTTTTACCGAATAACATTCCTCCAGAATAGCTTCAGCATCTTCCAGAGTTAGAGTGGTCGCTGTTCCCCGGATTTCTCTCCTACCGGCGAACCTCCGGATCTGTCCGGCATTGACCACCAGCAGGTTTGTCCCCATGGCCTCGATCCGGCTCAAGACTTCTTTCTGGGCCCCTTTCCCAACAGAGACCATGAGAATGACCGCAGAAACGCCGATGATTACTCCCAGTAGGGCCAGGAAAGTGCGCATCTCGTGGGCGATGAGCTGTTTGCGGGAGATTTTCAGGTTAAGCCCGAGTCTCATAGTTGCTTCCGGTGCCTCTGATGGATTATGACCTCAATGCCTCTGTCGGCTGGAGGGCCGAGGCCCGCCGCGCCGGCTGCAGCCCGGCGATCATTCCTACCAGAGAGGAACATAAGACCCCGACAACCACGATTTCCCAGGAAACAGATGCGGGCATGCCGGTCAGCATCACCATAATCCTGGTCCCCAGCACTCCCAGTACAATCCCCAGAGCACCCCCGGTCAAGGTAACGGCCGTTGATTCGAGAAGAAATTGGAAGAGGATATGTTTCCTCTGGGCTCCCACTGCTTTTCTCAACCCGATCTCTTTTCTCCTCTCCGAGACTGATATGAGCATGATGTTGGAAACAACCACACCGCCTGCGATCAAAGAGATCCCAGCGATAATGATCAACAAAATGTTGAAAGTTCCGGCCACGCTTTCTGCCATCTTCTTGACTTCATCCGGCGTTCTGACCGTAAAATCATCAGGCATCCCGGGAGCGATTCTGTGACGTTCCCGCATGAGGGATTTAATCTCCTGGGCAACTCTGTCTTTATCCTTATGAGATTCGAGTCTGACTTTTATTCCGGCCAGGTAATCCACGTTGGCCACCCGCCTCATAAAAGTGGTCAGAGGGATGTAAACACGATTGTCCATGTCTCCCCCTCCAGGGCTTGTTCCTTTGATCTGCATAATTCCCTTGATCTCAAACTGGATGTTTCCCAGCCGGATGAACTCACCAATGGGATTGAGGCCGCCGAACAGTTCCTTCCTGACCGTCTCTCCGATGACGCCCACTCTGGCAAGCCGGTCCATATCCTCTTCGGAGATGAAATCTCCTTCCCGGGCATCCCAATCCCAAACCGGTGCCCATGATGGGTTAACTCCGAAAACAGTTGCTGTGGTGGATTGGTCCTGGAATATGATCTCAGTCTGGCTCTTCCTGTTGAAGGGAGCCAATTCCTTAATGCCCTTTATCTCCTGTTTTAATGCCTCTGCATCATCGAGTTTCAGGTTGGCAACAGGTTGCTCCCCTGTAGGCCGGCCCATTTCCCGGCCTCCTCCGGAAAAAACCATCAAACTGTCCAGCCCGAATTTTTTCACCCGCTCCATGATTCTTTTCTGGGCCCCCAAACCAGCGGAAACGACAAGGGTCAGGGCTATGATCCCGATGACGATGCCGATCATCATCAAAAAAGAGCGGAGTTTATTCTTTCCCAGTTGTTTAAAGGATACGCCGATGAGTCTACCCGTTTTCATTGTCTTCCTCCTCGGATGGAATGTTTTTCAGCTCTTCTCCGGCACTCTTCGGATCCGAATTCCGCCTGTCATCGACGATCCTGCCGTCAGCGATCCTGAGGATCCTTTCGGCATATTCGGCTATATCAGCCTCATGGGTGACCACCACAATGGTCCTTCCCTGCTTGTTGAGCCTCTGAAAAAGTGACATGATTTCGTAGCTGGATTTGGTGTCCAGATTTCCGCTGGGCTCGTCAGCGAAAATGATTTCAGGATCATTGACAAGCGCCCGGGCAATAGCCACCCGCTGCTGCTCTCCTCCGGAGAGTTCGCTGGGGTAATGGGAAATTCTGTGCTTCAGACCGACTGTTTCCAGAGCTTCCCGGGCCAGCCGGGTGATGCTGGACCTGTCGGAATAGATCAAGGGAAGCTCAACATTTTCCAGAGCATTGGTCCTGGGCAGGAGGTTAAACATCTGAAAGACAAAACCGATCTTCTTATTCCGGACCTTGGCCATTTCCTCATCGCCGAGGCGGCTGACTTCGGTGCCATCCAGGACCACAAGCCCGCTTGTCGGCCTGTCAAGGCAACCCAGGATGTTCATCAAGGTAGATTTTCCCGAACCGGACGCTCCCATGATGGCCACAAATTCTCCTTTCTCTATCTCGAGGGAAACATCCTTGACAGCGACTACCTCGGCGCTGGCTCCTTTGAAATAAATTTTGGTGATGTTTTTCGCCTGAATAACTGGTTTATTCATCCGCTGATCTCCTTCTTTATTATTCTGAAATGACGACATATTCTCCCTCCCTGAGCCCGCTGACAATTTCCGTGTAACCACCATCCTTCCAGCCTATTTTGACCTTCCGGCGGATCAGATTCCCATCTTCAAGGACCGTCACAAAACGCTCACCTCTTTCCCTGGTGATGACGGATGTGGGAACAGCCAGTACATCCTTTCGGGTTTCAAGAAAAATAGTCACGCTCGCCGTCATCTCCGGACGCAGGATTTTATCTTTAAAATCCGTAATTTCAACAGTCACGATGTAGTTGACCACATTATCCTGTATGACGGCCTTGGGATAAATGGCTGTCACCTTTCCCTGGAAATCCGTATCCGGATAGGTATCCACAGTAAAGGTTGCCTCCAGGCCTGTCCTTATCTTTCCTATGTCGGTTTCATCGACAAAGGTCTGAACCTCGAGACGCTTTAAATCGATAAGGTTGACAAACGTCGGTGCGGCCAGGCTGGCTGCAACGGTTTCTCCCTCCTGGGTGGAAATGGAGGCGATAACTCCGGAAATGGGAGCATATATCCTTGCATATCCCAGTTGAACTCTGGCAAATTCGACATTGGCCTTCGCCTGCCCCACCTGAGCCAGGGCGGTTTTATAGGCGTTCTCCGCCAGATCAACCTGCTGGCGGGATGTGAAGTTTTTTTCCAAGAGCGATCTCTGCCTCTCCAGGTTGATCCTGGCGTATTCAAGGTCGGCTTCAGCGCTCTCGAGAGCGGCTATATTCTGGTCGAGCTTAGCTTTAAACTCGGCGGCGTCCAGCTCGGCGATGACCTGTCCGGCCTTCACTAAATCTCCGATTTGAGCCCGAAGTTGCCTGACCACTCCCGAGACCCGAGATCCGACCTTCACCTCAGCACCGACCATAGGCTTAATGATACCAGTGGCAAGGACAGAGGAACCGATATCCCGCCTAACCACTGGGACGGTTTTAGTAGACGATTGGCCAGCATTCCTTTTGATGAGAAAAGACCGGACAAGGAAAACTAAAGCAACGATGAGAACCAGAATTACGAAAATCCACCAAAATTTTTTCTTCATCTTTTATCTCCTTGAGTCCCTTCGTGTCTAGATTCTCCCGTTACCCGGTCCAGGACGGACAGGGCGATTGTAATATTTCATACCCTCTTGGACAATATTTCAATTATTCTAACCTACACCTCAGTGCTTCATAAGGTGGTTTGCCCTTAAACGCTCCATGCGGGCGATCGAGGTTGTAAAACCGTTCCCACTCCGCTAATTTCATATTTAAATCCACATCGTCCGTATATGTCAACAATTGATAAAATTCTTCCTGATCCGTTCGATGAGATCTTTCGACTTTTCCGTTGAGCTGTGGAGATCGAGGTTTAATATATACGTGCCTCATACCCTTATCCTCGACATGCCAATGAAACTGGGCTTGGCAGCGAGGAAAGATAACGGATTAAGAACAGATCATCCTTTTAATCATTGGACTTTATATTGAATTAAAACTGTGACCAAACTGTGACCGCAATTTGTCAAGCCACGAGGGACACACGGTAGAAGTCACAGGTTCAAATCCTGTATCGCCCACCATCCATCTCATTTAATATCAGAAAGAGTCGATGGATTATCTGAATGTACTTCTTGACAATATTCCCGTTTATTCCTATATTAGTAACGAATATTGGTTACCATGAAACACAATATTGCTAACACGGGTTATAAAAAAATAAGCATAGACGGAAATAATATGGGTAAAACTCATATCTAACATAAAATTATCAGCCTCTCGCCAAGATCTATTGGTAACCATAGAGGAAAAAAATGAGTAACGCTGAAAAAGAAATACAGTCCCTACTCAAAAATTCTCCAGATGGGATGCAGATAGATGAGATTGCGAAAAAATTGAATCTCGTGAGGCACACGGTTAGCAAATATCTTCAGATATTGGAGGCCAAAAAGCTCGTGATGCACAGGACCGTTGGCAGAACAAAATTGTGGAAAGAGGCCAGCGCTGGAGTGAAGATACGTCCTCTCAGTTTGGATAACATTAAAGATATCGTGAGAATCGAAAAACGGATTGAAGGGAAATTAGGGATCATCAATGAAGAGCGAATGGAATATTTAAAAGAGGCAACACGATACAATATTGAACGCAGCGACCCCATGATGAGCCTCGGAGCGGAGCTTGATGAAAATATCGTTGGATTCATCATCGGAGAAATAAGAATCTGGGAATTCGGTATCGGAGAAAAAACCGGATGGATTAGAATTTTGGGTGTAGATCCAGATTTTCAAAGACGCGGAATAGGCAGAAAATTGGGAGAAGCTCTCCTAGAACATTTTGAAAGGAGAGGTATTAAAAGAGTCAGGACCATGGCGGAATGGTATACGGGTGATTTGATTTCATTCTTTAAATCACTAGGATTCAATATGTTGAACATGATACCTCTTGAGAAGGAATTGAATACATAAAGAGCAACTTTCTTGATAAACGGGATACTTTTAAATGAATAAAAAGGGAAAAAAATGAGGTACGCAGAGACAGGGTTTAATTTAGAAGTTGATCTAACCAGGGGAAGCATTGAGAGGGGTGCAACGGACCCAAGAGAAACCGAGCTTTATCTGGGGGGGCTTGGTACGAACGCCAGGATATTATGGGACAGGGTTCCCCCTGAAGTTGAACCTTTTTCTCCTGATAATCTACTCATATTTGCCGCCGGTCTTTTATGTGGCACACCTGCTACCGGTTGTAATCGTACCATCGTTTCTACCATTTCCCCTCAGACCAAGTTAATGGCATTTTCCATGATGGGGGGATTTTGGGCACCGGAACTGAAGTATGCCGGTTATGATAAAGTAATCTTTCGCGGCAAGTCCCCCAATTTGGTTTATTTGTGGATAAATAATGACAAGGTAGAAATACGTGACGCCTCTCATATGCAGGGTAAAGGCGCTATTGAAACTGAAGAACTTATTCGGCAGGAGTTGAATGAGCCGAAAGCCCAGGTGGCTGCCATCGGCCTGGCCGGTGAAAACAGGGTTTATTTTGCCTCTATTGAGCAAGGCCATTCCAGTGCCAGCCGAGGCGGAATAGGGGCCGTTATGGGAGACAAAGGATTGAAGGCGATAGCCGTTCGAGGAACAGGAGACATCCACATTGCCCAACCGGATAAATTCCATGAGCTTTGCAATGAAGTGCTGGAATATATAAAGGTCCGGGGAGAAAAACCAATTCCGGGGGTAATGCCCATTTTAGCCGGGCTCGGGTCACCGCAAGAAATGAAAATCCATGATGAAAAGTGGCACACCGAGAGTTTCATGTGGGGTAATTCCC
>CAZXJE010000163.1:0-7798 GCA_964640835.1 uncultured Eubacteriales bacterium | reverse complement strand
GGAGATGTACCATGCCCGCATGGAGCCCTCCATACGGTTTTCTCCACCACACAATTGGAACACTCAATAATGCATTGTGAATACTGCCATCACGACATGGAGATACTGCTAAATTGTACAATTTATTCCATTGCGATATATTATGGATATAGAGGGTCGTACATATGAATACGCCAAAAAAATATGCCAGGCGTGTGTTTTTGCATAATGCATTTTTTGCACTCGGACCTTCTTTATTTTTTGCTTCATCCCCTAGATTTTCAGTTCGAAAAACAGGGATATCGATCTCTGGAGAGACTGAGGAATATCCTTCCTATATGAAGCTATACGAATCCGGAGAACTTTCTCAGCGAGTTAAGCAACTCCAGTCAATTTACGAGAGTTGCCATCTTTGCCCCAGAGATTGCCAGGTGGATAGGACCAAGGGACAAATGGGACGTTGCCAAGCAGGCGACAAGGTCAAAGTATCCAGTGCATACCCACATTTTGGTGAAGAATCTCCACTTGTGGGAAAATATGGTTCGGGGACCATATTTTTTTCCAATTGCGGACTCCGTTGTGTTTACTGCCAGAACTATACGATCAGCATCGAAGGGGAAGGTGTAGAGATCGCGGATAGGCGCCTGGCTGACTCGATGCTCTCTCTTCAAAAGATGGGGTGTCACAATATCAATTTGGTCACTCCCACTCACTATATCCCCAACATTGTCAGCGCTCTAGAGAAAGCTATTCAGAGAGGACTGCGAATTCCTCTTGTCTATAACACAGGCGGATATGATAAGCCAGATGTCCTCAGACTTCTCGATGGGATCATCGACATCTACATGCCGGATTGTAAATACATGGATCCAAAACACGCTGCCGTGTATTCGGATGGCGCCTATAACTACCCATACTACGTGAAGCTCGCTTTGAAGGAGATGTACCGGCAGGTAGGTGATCTGAAAGTAGAAAGAGGGGTAGCAAGGAGGGGGCTTATTATTCGACACCTGGTATTGCCCAACCGGATTGCTGGCACAGAACAATTCTTGAAATTTGTATCTGAGAATCTGTCCAAAACCACATACATCAACATCATGAGACAGTATCGGCCAGAGTACAAAGCGACTGAATACCCAGACATTGCCCGTCAGCTCAAAAGACAGGAATATGTTGAGGCTTACCAATGGGCAAAAAAACTCGGCCTCACAAGACTTGATAGATAGTTCTATGAAAAAGTTGATTTCGAATGCGTTTTGCCTTAAATTACGCATGAGGAGTCTTGTATTTTCGAATGGAATGTGTTCTGAAAAAAAATAAACTTTTTTTTGGCTTTCTTTTCCTATTTCTCTATCTGAACCAAGGATTGAGTTCTGAGGTTTACTATCCATGGAAAGATGCCTATATCGGAGCGCTCGATGCAGAGAAATGGGCAGGTTTGGTTTTTATCCCTCAACACGATAGTGCTTTTGCTTTCCACTTGAGAGTGAAAAAAGGAGAGGAAACAACAGAGGGGATTGATCTTTTTTATCTCATCTCGGAAGTGGGCCCTCATTCACCCGATGGTCAGTATGCTCGGATAAAAATTGACTTGAGCCTCCCCTTTGGTCAGAAAAAAGAAACCCCGATCATGAAAAAACCCTCTTCTGGCTCTGACACGTTGGTTATTGAATGGTCTCGAAAGGATGAAAGAACGGCTTTAGGGAGGATCTTGATCCCCAAGAATATCACTGTCCAATTGATCCACTATTTTCCATGGGATTTTAAGGGTAGATACCAAGTCATATCCGATGGTCAGGTCAGAGGGAACAGCCTTCCGAACAACGGTCAACACTATCTTTTTTGGTCAAGCCAGCGTGGGGATTTGATCTCACCGTCTCAAGGTGAAGAACTGACTGTTGCATTCTCAGAAAAACGGAGGATCTATTTTGTCGCTGGTGTGGGTGATGACTTCCGGATCCTATCTAATCATATCTACAGGTACAAGAATGAACGGACGATCGATAAAATCCTTGACGAGGAAAAGACAAGGTATAATAAAAAAAGAGTTGTCGTTAACGGTCTTCATAAAGGCATAGCCAGATCGATAACAAATAATCTCTTTTGGATGTCTCTTTACCAGCCCGGGAAACACAGGCTCTATACACCCGCTGGGCGCAGATGGATTTTTCCTGCACCCGATGGATCTGCGGACCACTGGACCATTTTTGAATGGGACTCTTTTTTTAATGCTCTAGAAGTTAACGTTGAGAGCAGCAAGCATGCTGTGGATATCTTAAAGTCTGTTCTGGAGACACAGTATACAAACGGCAATATTCCCAATTGGAGAGGGCGCTTTGGAGGAGCGAGTGACCGCTCACAACCACCTGTCGGCTCCTTTGTTGTCTTGAAGTATTTTCTTAAGACTGCAGACTTGGAGCTTCTACAATTTGCCTATCCGATTCTAGTGAAATGGCATGCATTCTGGAAAGAACCGAGATCCAACGGATTTCCCCGAAGAGACGGAAACAATGATGGCCTATTGGAATGGGGATCAGATGAAGAGCTTCTTGCGAAAAGTGTACCCAGTTGGGAGGAAAATGCTGCCGGGAAAACCCGCGCTATGTGGGAATCCGGCCAGGATGATCTGCCGAACTGGGATGAGGCGATATTTGATGAGAGTTCAGGAACACTGTCGATGAACTGCGTTGATCTTAATTCCCTCTATACACTCGATTGCTGGTGTCTAGCCCAGATGGCACAGATCCTCGAAAAGATTGAGGACTACAAGACTTACATGGAAGAGTTCGAGACTATGAAGTCACTGATCGAAGAAACCTTTTGGGATGAGAAGGAAGGATTCTATTTTGACCGATACTGGGATGGACGATTTTCAAGAAGAAAGGCGGCTTCAAACTTTTATCCTCTTCTTGCCGGGATCCCTGATCAAAGCAAGGCTTTGCGGATGTTGAGACGTTTGCTGAATGAAAACGAATTCTGGGGAGACTATGTTCTGCCCACAATATCTCGAGATGATCCGGCTTTTAAGGATCAGCAGTACTGGAGAGGGACCATATGGCCGCCGACAAATTATTTGATCTATCAAGGATTGAAGGCGTATGGTTTTGATGCTGTGGCCTCTGAATTCGCCAGCAAAAGCTCATCTCTTTTCCTCAGGAGTTGGAACAATTTCCAGCTTTGTCCGGAGAATTATGATTCAAGGACAGGGGAGGCCGGTGGGCAGAGATACCAGAGTTGGGGCCCTCTCTTTGCTTTGATCGCAATGGAAGAATTTGTAGACGTCACTCCATGGGAGGGATTCCGGTTTGGGATGATCAAGCCTGAAAAGAAGGGGAGGCTTTCCCGCATAGCTGTTCAGGGAAGGCATTACGATGTGGAGGTGAATAAGTCTTCGATCAAACTGTGGGAGGAAGGAAAAGAAATCATCAACTGTAATGGGAGCGCCGTGTTCAGGAATTTTTTATACTCGAAAAACGAAGTGTATTTTGAAATAAAAACTCTGGATCCCCGAGAGGTTAGAGTCCGCTTTCTCACAAAAGGAAAATACGAGCTCATTCTGAATGACCATGTCAAAAATCTGTTCGAAGGCAATTCGACAAAAATCCAAATTCCCGGGGGAGAACACACTGTGCTTATTCTTTTGATCTCTGAGAAGTAGAATAAGTCAGGTAAAAGATAGAAAGTTTAAAGTTATGAAAATCCTTGTCATCCATAACACCCCTGCTATAAAAAATCTTCTTTTAGAAAGTCTCAGTCAAAAAGGGTATGAGCTGACATTTTCCACAGATAGTAACGATGCATTGCGTTTAATAAAAAAAAGAAAGGATATTCGGATTGTCATTGCTGAGTTAAACATGCCCGAAATGAATGGAATAGAATTGTGCAAACAAATCAGGAGTGCCAAGTTTGCTTACTACATCTACATCATACTGATGACCTCAAAGAATCACAAATCTGAAGTGATCACAGGGATCAAAGAGGGCGCTGATGATATTCTCACAATACCCATCGATCCGGATGAACTTCAGATCCGGGTTCTGGTGGGAGAGCGCATCGTTCATCTTGAAGAGGATCTCATCGAAAAGAACAATAGGCTTCGCATGGCCAATGAAATCTTGAGAGGAAATCTCGTCTCTGGTCAAGAGGCCCAAAAAAGCCTCCTTCCCTCATGTTTTCCCTATATTTCTAACATGGAGTTTGCAGCCAGTTTCATTCCCAGTGCATTCGGATCTGGGGACATCTACAATATTTTCCGGCTGGATGAAATAAACATCGGCCTTTACAACATTGATGTTTCCGGCCATGGCGTGTCAGCAGCACTTTTCAGTGTGTGTCTCAATCAGCGTCTGAGTCAAGGCCCTCAATCTTTCGGCCTAGTTAAGGTCCCTCTCACTACCCCTCCTTTTTATCACATCAACTCTCCTGTCAGCGTTGTGACCTCGCTGGATGAAGAAGATATGCTGGGAAAATATGGCCGGTATTTCACTATGGTCTATGCCATTGTGAATGTCGAAACAGGAGATGTCTCTTTTTACAGAGCAGGCCATAATTATCCTCTGTTGATTCATGACAAAAAACACTCTCAGTATGTCGAAGGAGGAGGACCTCCCATCGGATTGGGCATAGAGCTCGGCAAAAAAGAGGAGCAAGACATAAAACTAGATGTTGGAGATCAACTTATATTTTTTTCGGATGGAATCAATGATGCATTCTCTCCCAAAAGCGGTAAGCGATATGGATTGGAAAGAGCGAGACAGATTCTCACTGAACACTACACAGACTCTCTGGAGAGGTCATTTGATCGCCTCATTTTTGATGTCCAGGAATTTATGGGACAGGACGGTTTTTCTGATGACATCTCCATCATTGGATTCAAATGGCTGGGAAGTAAAGTAAACTAATGGAAGAAATTCGTCTAACCTTCCCGAGAAAAGTCTCCTATCTGCATTTTGCCACAAGCATTTCCAGGCAGATCTGTCAGCAGATCCAAGAATGCCGTGAAGACAAAAACTTGGCCTCTGATATAGAACTCTGTGTGAGCGAGGCCTGTACTAATGCCATCAAGTACGGCCGGTGCAGCGAAAGGGAAGATGTAATTTCCCTCTATTTTCAGATCCATGCAGATAAACTCATCATAAAAGTGCAGGACAAGGGGAGTGGATTCAACCTGAATAGCCTTCCTGATCCGGACATAGAAAACCTACCTGATAGGGGATACGGTCTTTACATTGTCCGGAGCAAGATGGATGATGTGCATTATTCCCAGACTAAAAAAGGAAATTTTTTAACAATGATAAAATCTTTCAAGGGAGAACAGAACGTATGAATGGAGGAACGGAATGAAGTTGAACGTTACTAGGAAAGATGGAATCCTTATCATTACCCCCAAAGTCAAAAGGATCGATGCGAGCGTTGCTACGGATTTAAAATCAAAATTGATCGATTTTTTAGAAAACGGAGATAAGGTTATTGTGATTAACCTATCAGACGTTGATTTTATAGACAGCTCTGGCTTGGGTACAATGGTCTTGATACTGAGGAAGATCGGTACGGACGGTAGGATCAAACTCTGTAAATTAAAAGAAGGCGTTAGATCCATATTTGAGTTAACCCGCTTGGATGAAGTCTTTGAAATACATAAATCTGAAGAAGGTGCACTTGAAAGTCTCAAAACGGATTGATTTTTTGGAGGAACTCGGTGATTCAAATTGTAGAAAATCCTGAACGGATCAAAAGAGCAGAAATTGTGGTAGGAATCCCCTCATTCAAAGAGGCAGATTCCATCGGACATGTTGTCTCAAAGGTCGATTTAGGGTTGACACGATTTTTTGGGAAAAAGAATTCTGTTATCATCAACGTGGATAATTTTTCGCCTGACGGAACAAAGGAAGTCTTCCTTAATACAAAATCCAGGACGCCCAAACTCTACTGCTCTACGGCAAAAGGAGTGCGGGGGAAAGGCCGAAACATTAGGAATCTTTTACAAGCGGGAGTAGAACTCGGGGCTAAAGCGATCTTGATGGTGGATGCAGATCTAAAAAGTATAACTCCTGATTGGGTTCAGTATTTTACAGAGCCTATCTACATGGGTTATGACTATGTGATCCCCATTTATGTGCGCCATAAGTATGATGGTACGATCACGAACAACATTACTTATCCATTGACTCGTGTTCTCTATGGACTTCGAACCAGGCAACCTATTGCAGGAGATTTTTGTTTTTCCGGCAGGCTCGCGAGAGCATTTTTAACTGAGAAGACGTGGAATCGAAACGTATCCGAATTCGGTATAGATATCTGGATGACGACAATAGCGATCGCAAGAGGATTTAATGTGTGTCAGACATTTCTTGGAGCTCCAAAATCCCATCGGGCGAAAGATCCCAGTGGGCATCTCGGTCCTATGTTCTATCAAGTTGTCGGAACTCTCTTCGATTTGGCAGTTGATTTTGAATACTTGTGGAAGGATACTTCAGCCAGCCGGCCGACCAGCATTTTTGGATTTGGCCTTGGAGTCAAAGAAGACCCGCCTATCGTCGATGTCAATGAAAAGAATCTTCTGATAAGTTTCAAAAAAGGTAGTCGGAGATATGGGAAGATATGGAAAAAAATTATTGCTGAGATAAACCTGGAAGACCTGCTGCAAAATCTAAAAAGAGAAGTTAAGGATGTAATTCTTCCAGCCGATCTATGGGCGAGGATCCTGTTTGATTATATTGTTGCTTACCGAGATGAAGCAGGCTTAAGAGATCAGCTGCTCTTGTCTTTGATCCCGATCTATTTCTTGCGTACTCTTGGCTTTATAAATGAAACTCGAGAATTGGACACTAAAGGAGCCGAAGACTATCTGGATAGTGAATGCCGGAAAATGGAAGAAGAAAAATATTATCTGATAGCCAAATGGAATCAGACTCCCCGTAAAGACGGCATCCCTTCGATCGCCCAATACCTCGCCGACTAACCTATCCTGAATAATCCAGGGTGTTAATCCCAAGACCTGTTGGCGAGATAGGCTCGTTTGAGAGTGTCTCCTCGAACACCCTGTCTAAGGGCTTCTAGGGCTAATGTCTCATCTGGCGGGATATTTCCGAGGTTGACATTAGTTCCACAGCGGATAATCAAGGCCTGCTGCTGGTTTTTGATGGGAGCTTCCCACATGAGGGTGTCTATATCTTTTACGCCTGCGATGATCCCCTCGACTTCGTCTTGTTTGATCTTTCCATCCGCATCAAAAATGCCCACTCCTTTTCCTGCCTCTCTAGCTTCAATAATGACTTTCACGGCTCCGTTCGACAGGTCTTCCTCGATGAGTCGATGAACTTGGGAGAGCGGAATAGCTTCTTTGGGATCTTTCTTTCCCACCTCCGTGATCACTTTAAAACCCCAATTGCGAGCCGTTGAAATGGCACTCTTTCTGGTTTTTAGATCGATGTCGATCGTCCCATCCGATATCTCGATAGCTGAAAAGCCGAGCTCTTTGGCTCGGTCGAGGTACGCTTCAAATTCTTTCTGCCATATGGCGATCTCGAGGAATGTTCCTCCTGGCATCACATCGATACCCGCAGAGGTGATTATTGTGTTTTTTTCTTTGAGAAATTCTTTATCATAAAAAGCGGAGGTCCCAAATGTCAGCTTGATGATGTCGATGTATTCCGATGCAGATCGGATCAAGTCCTCCAGACGATGAATCCCCATTCCTTTATCGATCACCATGGTCAATCCTGTTGTCCTGGGCTTGGTTGACCTATCAGATACTGGCATTTCGATAGTTCCTTCCCATGCTCTCTTCATATTAATCTCCTTATCAATAGTATTAGCC
>CAZXJE010000162.1:0-7816 GCA_964640835.1 uncultured Eubacteriales bacterium | reverse complement strand
TCCCTACTTATTCGTAGCGGAGGGCTTTGACGGGATCGGAGGTAGCGGCGCGGAAGGACTGCCAGCTTACGGTTAGCCAGGCGGTCACCAGGGCGGCCGCACCGGACAGCACAAACGGCCATATCGTCAGCGGCACCCGGAAGGCGAAGTTCCGAAGCCAGTTGCTCATCACCCACCATGCGACCGGCCAGGCGATTAGGTTGGCGATCCCCACCCACAGCAGGAAGTCCTTCGTGAGCAGTGACACGATCGCGCCCGTTGAAGAACCCAGTACCTTGCGGATCCCGATCTCTTTGGTGCGTTGCTCGGCCATGAAGGAGGCCAGCCCGAAAAGCCCCAGGCTGGCGATCAGCACTGCCAATCCCGTCCCGGCCCGCACCAAGGCTCCCATTCTGACTTCCGATCGGTAGAGGTCGTCGATTTCCTCGTCCATAAAGTGGTAATCGAAGGGAGTGTCCGGAGCACGGGTTTTGATGACCTTTTCGATCGCGGCCATTGTCCCGGGCAGATCAATACCGTCCAGCCGGATATAGAGGTCGGTGATCCATCCCGGCGCGATCACCAGGATCAAGGGAGAGATCGGCTCGTGAAGTGACCTGAAGTGAAAGTCCTTCACCACACCCACGATCCGGCCCTTGCGATCGGGATCGAAAGGCAGCGGGCAATCGAATCGTTTGCCGATCGGGTCCTCTATTCCCATGTCCCGCACGGCCGTCTGGTTGAGCACGACCGCTTCCTCGGCGTCTGTGGAAAAATCCTGCGAGAAAAAGCGTCCCTGCACCATTTCGATGCCGAACACATCGTCATACTCGTCATCCACGGCATGAATGGCCATGCGGAGCTTCTGCCCCGGATTGCGTCCATCCCAGTCCGCCTCCTCCGTAGCGAAACGCTTGTTGAGCGACCCATTGGTGATGCATATCCCATCGATGTGGGGCAGGCGGAGCAGCTCCTCCCGGATTACCCGGTAGTTGCTGCGAATCCCTCCGCGCAGTTCCATGTTGACCACATATTCGGTATTGATTCCCCAGTCCCGGCTGCGCATGAAATCGGACTGCCGCAGCACTACTAC
This sequence comes from uncultured Eubacteriales bacterium, assembly GCA_964640835.1. Taxonomy (GTDB): domain Bacteria; phylum Acidobacteriota; class Aminicenantia; order Aminicenantales; family Aminicenantaceae; genus WTAW01. The sequence continues at coordinate 6,744 of CAZXJE010000162.1, read as the reverse complement.
AGAGGAGATGATCAGCAGGATGGAGACCGCGAACTGGATCACCACCAGAATTTTGCGGAAGAGGGGACTGCCTGCGCGGGAGGTCGAAGAGCGCCCGATCACCTGCACGGGCCGGAATCCGGACAGGTGGAGGGCTGGGTAGAGGCCGGCCCCCGTGCCCACCAGCAGCACCACGGCCAGTATTTGCAGGCCGAGTGCCCCATCCGGGTGCAGCGCCAGCGACTTGTCGCTGATGGCATTGACTATGGGTACTAGTAGCCAGACTAGCACCAATGATCCAACCAGCGCGATCAAAGTCATGAGCATCGACTCGCTCAGGAACTGGCGCACCAATTGCCCCCGCCTCGCCCCGATCACCTTGCGCATCCCCACTTCGCGCGCCCGCTTGGCTGACCGTGCTGTGGCCAGGTTGACGAAGTTGATGCAGGCCATGATCAGGATGAGAAGCCCGATCAGGGAAAAGAGCGTGATATAGGTGACGGCCTTCGCTCCTCTTTGGCTGTATCGGAGGTGGATATCGCGGGCGGGGAACAGCGCCACGTCGGATTCCCACTCCGGGACATGCTCCCGCATGATCCCCGCGATCTTGGCGTTCACTGCTCTGGAGTCTGTGTCTTCCCGCAGCCTTACGTAATTTCGGTAGGCGACCACATCCCAGGTATCGATGCTCATGCCGGAGCGGGTGACGAAGTCGATCGCTAGCAAGAAGTCGAAATCCAGATGTGTGTTTCTGGGGAGGTCCGCAACTACAGCTGTTACCCGGAAGTCGTGCCATGTGCCCCACCACTCGAAATTCATGGTCTTTCCCATCGGGTCCTCGTTCCCGAAGTATTTAAGGGCCGTGCTCTCGGTCAGCACGATCGAATTGGTATCGTTCAGCGCGCTGCTTTGGGCGCCTTGCAGAAAATCCAGGCTGAAAATATCAAAGAAGCCGGGATCTACACCGACCACATCTGCGCTGAAGTTTTTTTCCTCGAATCGCAGGGGAGAGCTGATCGGCCCGAAATGCCGGGAGAAGTGGGTGATCTCGGGATATCGGCGCTGAAGGGCCGGGCCCAGCGCCCCACATCCATAGGTCGAGAATTCCGATGAGTCCGGCTTCTTGTAGATTACCCAGTGGGTGTTATCGGCATGCTCATGCCAGCGATCGTAGCTGAGCTCATCGCGTACCCACATGGCAATTAGCAGGAAACAGGCCATGCCCATAGTCAGGCCGGCGATGTTGATAATCGAATACCCTATGTGCCTCCGAAGCAGGCGGATCGCGATTTTTAGGTGATTTTTAATCATGGCTGTCATCCAGTAGATTTGATGAAAAAGATAAGACGGCAGCAGGCGGACGATCTGTCCGATGTACCAGCCGCTTGCCCACATCCGGCCCCGGTCCCTCTGGATTCGCCGGTGAATTTCGGCAAAGTCACCGGGAACGGATTCCGTGTCGGTGCCGTAGAGAAACGCCTTGAGAATCCTCTCGAGGGCGGAAGGTGGAGTGTCTCGGCGCATGCGATTGTCCTTCAGGTGGAGCGGCCGGAAAACCGTTCCCAGAGCCGGTCTGTAATCCGCTTATGCTCTTCGAGCGCGGCAAAGCCTTCCTTAGTGATGCTGTAGATCTTCTTGCGTCTGCCGCCACGGACGGCAGTCGCTTTCCCCATCTCGGAGACGATCAATCCCGCCCGTTCCAGCCGTCCGAGGGGCAGGTGAGCGGAGGCCAGGTTGACCGTCTTTCCGGTCAGCTTCGTCAGATAATCCGTGATGGCCACCAGGTAGGCCTCCTCTTCAAGATTGAGGACGGCCATCATGATCAACTCTTCCTTCCGTGTCAGTTTGTGCATGGTGTTCTCAATATCTTTAAACATTCTTTAAACATATTCATTTATATATACGTGTGAATCTGAAAAAGGTTGTCCAGATAAACCTTTTTTTAACTGCGTCTATTTAAGTGTCCTTTGCACACTCATTCGCTTGGGAGTTCCAGGATGATCTTGCTGTCCTGAGCTGAGAGAATCATTCTACTGGTTAATATTTACTCAGGATAAAGGTCGTTCCACCATTCGGGCTGATGCTTGAGCCAGCGATCGAACCAGGCCAAGATGGTTTTGGTCCAGAGGATCCTTTTGTTGTATGTCATGATGTGATGATTCTGATCCAATACTTGAATGTACTCCACCTCCCGTCCCAACACTTTCAGGGCTGTGAACAGCTGCGTGCTCTCCCCCGGAGGCACGTTGGTATCGACCGAACCGTGGAGCAACAGTAGCGGTGTGGTTATTTTATCAGCGGCGAACAGTGGACTCTGGTCAATGTAGATGTCTTTCCTGTTCCATGGGTAACTCTCAGCCGTGGCCACGGCGCTGTAGGAGTATCCCCAGAAGCCTTCGCCCCAATAGCTGGATATAGAGCTGATCCCCGCATGGGCGATGGCGGCAGCGAACATGTCTGTCTTGGTCTGGAGGAGCATAGTCATAAAACCGCCGAAGGAGGCCCCAATGCAGCCGATTCTCTCAGGATCGACGAAGGAATGGGCGGCTAAGAATTTCTTCGTTCCGGTGATGATCTCATCGGCCACGATCTTTCCCCAATCGTTCACATGAAGGGCGGAAAAAGCCTGCCCGAATCCTGTTGCTCCGCTGGGTTGAAGCACATAGACGACATAGCCCTGGGCTGCATACAGGTTGTTCGGGTATCTTCCTCCGAAGCTGCGATCCACGGGCGATGTACCTCCGTAATAGTTGACAATGCATGGATACTTGCGATCAGGATCAAAGCCGGGGGGATAATAGACACGGCCTTCGATTTCCACACCCTTTTTGTTAGTGAACGTCCAGCGCTTGACGTCTCCAAAGTCTACAGAGGCGAAATCGTTCTTGCCAGGATCGTGGAGAAGACGGAAATTCCCTGTATCCAGCTCGATAAAGTAGGCTTTGGGTGGGACAGTCGCGCTCGTCCCAGTGTACACGGCCACAGGGGCGTTTTCGGCCATATCAAAACTTCCTATGACTTCGACTCCGGTGTCGATCAAGGTGTATGTTTTTTTATCCAAGTCATACAAGTAAAGATTTCGGAATGACCGGTCTGTGGTCACGAAATAGATGCTATTTTGCGATTTGCTCCATTGGGCGCTGTTAATGGCTGGGTCGAAATCCTTGGAGATGGGCTCGACTTTTTCTGTAGCAGGATCAAAAAGATAGGCCTGTGTGTCGTAATCGTTGGGGATCATCCCCTCGGGGACATTCATCCCGATTGCTGCGAAGGTAGACGGTCCGCCCAAGACCAAGAGTTCTGTGCCTGAAGGATTCCACTGGGCCTCCCTGAACCAGGATCCGGTCCAAATTATCTCCGCTTTCAGCGATTCCAGGTTGAGCGTGTACAGCTCTGTTTTGGAGAAAGATCGTTCTGAGTAGTCTATGACATCGCGAGTGAAAAGAAGCAATTTTCCATTTGGGTGGATGCTGTTAAGCGCAGTGGCAAGAGGTCCTGATGTCAGACGCTGCTGGACACCCGAACGAACATTAATCCTGTACAGGTAGCCTCTATTCCTCCACCAAGGCTGCCTGTCAGCCAGATTCTTGAATCTTTTAACACCCTTTAGATCTTTTTTCCCTTCTTCTGAAACGGAGTAAATGATGAATTGACCATCAGGAGTCCAGACGTGGGAACCGAGATGCTTCACGTTCTCCAAGAGAGGCCAAGTCCTACCTTTGTCCAGATCCACTATCCAAAGTGTGCCTTGGTCTTTGTTGTGGCTAACGTAGGCAAATTTTCGGCCTACCGGTGCCCAATCAGCTGATGCAATCGATAACCCTCCCCTGTAGGTCTGGATCAGTTCGCCGTCTTTTGTGTGCCGCAGCTCCAGCCAGTTTTCCGAGTCATCGGTTGGAGGCAGGGAACGGCTGACAGAAAGAGCTGCCAATTCTCCGTCGGGGGATACGGATACCCCGGTGGCTTTAGGACCGTCCAGGAGGAGACCTACGCTCATACGGGGCTCAGGTGTTAGCTTCAACTCTGGATTCGGGGCTGTGTATTTTTCGTCGATGGTTAAAACCGTACGCAGGCTCCAATCAGTGTTGGAGTCGGGATCGAAAACGGTCTTGATGATCAGGCAATGAACGCCGGTTTCCAACTTGAGGTTTGCGGATAGTTTCCTGCCTTCAGAAGCGGTTTCTCCCTTTTCGACAGTATTAACTTTGGATTTTGTGGATGCCGTCTTCCCGTCGACAAACAGCCGGAACACCTGGGGACTTTTTACACTGAGAACAGCTGCCGTCCAGCGTTTGACGTCCAGGTAGACACAGAGGTAAGCCGTGGAGGGAGCACTGGTTGAGGTTGAGAGCTTAATCTCTCCGTCTTCGGACTGAACAGGCTTCCATACAATACTGCTGCCGTCAGGTTTGGATCTGGACTGGCCTTTCTCTGGCTGAAGCCAGGCAATGTCTGTGCTTTCGAATTTCAGTAGGTCCTCGATTCCGAATCCCTTTTGCTTCTCTTTGTGAAAGGCTGGCAGAGGTGTCGCCGTTGGGCCGAGGAGCAGCCATGAAGGAACCGCAATTTCTACGGTCTTTTCTTCATCCTGCACATAGCTCTGGCAGAATAGAACCAGTAAGAATACCAGTAATATTAAGGAAGCCAGGGTACCAATACTATTTCTAATCATATCGTCTCCTTTTTCGGATTTAGTGAGGAATGAACAGACCTTGTTTGGTGAAAGGCTGGCCCTTTTCTTTGTTTAAAGAGGATGTCTTTGGCGTTCCTTTCCTGACAAGGCGCACGGCACATGAAATCACTATATAAAAAAGCCCCTTTGTTTTCAATCTCGCGGCGAAAAACAGGAAAGTTCATTTGATTTGCTCTATGATTGGGAGAGTGAAAAAGTGGATGGGTCCCTCTAGGTACCGAACTTCGAACCTTTCTGAGAGATATCAGCATAGCTCCTTTAATAAGCGAACTCGCACAGTTCTCATGAAGGAGTCACTGCCTATCGGCCACTCTGATGCGGGATTAGAGTGAAAAATTCAAATTCGTGAATGGAGAGTAGATACTCATACTGAAGATTCACAGAAGGTAATTATACATGGAGCGGCCCATATGGTGAGTATGGAAAAGCCGAACATATTTAATAAGTTAGTGCTTGATTTTTTAAACAATTTGAAATAGTCGGGGACAGGAACTGAAGGAAATAAAGATTAAATATCCATTTTAACAGAAAAATAAAAGGGGTTCACCCAGTATTTTGAATCGTTCGTGTATTTCTTGCTGCATTTCTCGGGTGGAGTCGTATAAAAGAGAAGATGAGCTTAAGTAATGGAAAAGCCATCAGAATTGGACTAGAAGGAGGTTTTAAATGGAAAATCAAATAGGATCTCAAGGATTCAGCCGCCGTCTGTTTCTCTCGAAGGTTCTCCCTGCCTGTTCGCTCGCATGTCTAGGAGCCAGCAGCGGTTTGTTGGGATTTTCTCCTGCAGTCAAGAAAGCTCTTCAGGATGCCAAACACAAATTCGATGAGGAATTTCCGGTAAAGTTCACGGGCAGACAGTTAATGTCTATGGTGTATGGACGGAATTATATTCCTCTCTTGAAGTTCCTATCCGAGGAGCTTGGAAAAGAAAGGGTGATCACGCTGCTCAAAAAGCACGCTGATGAACGAGGAACAAAGATAGGGAAAAAGTTTGCAGAACAGTCTGGTGGAGGTGATTTTGCCTTCCTTAAGAAAATGTTCAGTCCGGACAGCCCGAATTTTAAAAACGCGTTGACCATGAGCATTACCGAGGATACGACTCATGTTCACGAGATAAAAGTCACAGAGTGTATCTTTGCAACCACCTTTTTAGAGGCCAAGGCAGGGGATTTGGGATTTGCGATTATTTGCTATGCTGACTATAAAATGGCGACTAGCTTTAATCCCAAAGTTAAGATGGTTCGTGATAAGACTTTGATGCAGGGACACGCTTGTTGTAATCACCGCTACTTATTAGAGGCATAATATTCGGTAAAATTAGTCTTCAATTTCTCCACCCTCTCCCTCGGATCCTCCACCTCACCTATCCCCGGGTTGGCATCCTTCCACAACTCTAGGAATCTCTCGTAATGCTCGATAGGTTTGGCTGTTTTACCTTGCTCCTCATAGATCTTACTGAATGATGAAGTCAGAAGAATTTTCCTTTATCTAATATAACCAAGTGATTTCAGTTTTTCATGAAGATCTTTGTCAATTTCAATTTTGTTTTTTTGCAAATCCTGCTTTTGTAACATAATAAAATTCCTGTTAAAAATTTTTTCTAAAAGAATAAAATTATTGACAATATTTTCGTCGTGACCAACAAGATTTTGTTTTTCTCTCGGATCGTTAGTAAGGTCATATAGCTCAAGTTGTTGACAGGGCAAATTCCATCTGTTCTTCCTATTAAACAGTTCTAAATTATTTATTTTAACAAATTTAAATTTATCCGTTCTTATCGCAAAAAGACCTTTTTCTATGAGTTCGAAAGATAAGAATTTCGTTTTTGGGCTTGCTGCAAATCTCTCATAATTTTTCGCAATTGCCTCTTATTGACATCCTAGAATGAGGGTATCACACCGAAACCGACGAGGTCAATGAATCAAAAAGCGACACAAATTCCCCAAAATCTCCAAACCGTCAAGTTTAAGATAGACTCGGCCCTCCAATAGACAGAGAACAACCAAAAAAGCCCTCAGAAATACTTCCCTTTTTCCTCGGCTGCCATAAGAAACCCCTGCTGATGAGGCGGA
>CAZXJE010000161.1:0-7840 GCA_964640835.1 uncultured Eubacteriales bacterium | reverse complement strand
CGAGGGCCGGACTCGAACCGGCACGTAGGATAACCTACGAGGGATTTTAAGTCCCTTGCGTCTACCAATTCCGCCACCCCGGCATGGCTGGCGATGGGATTATATCACAACGTCAAAAACCCAACAAGAGAGGCCGCCTGCCGGTATGAATAAATTCTATCGAGCTTGAATTTTGCCCGGTATTAGAGTAGATTGACACTTTCACAAAATTATCTGGAGATTCGAGATAGGAATGTCTGAACAAAAAAAGAAAAATGTCCGTATTTTGCCGCAATTTTTAATAACGGCGGCGACGACTTTTGCAAATGGAGTCGCTGATCTTTTTGTCAAGCTTAAATTTACACCGAACACACTAACGATCTTAGCTCTTTTGTTCGGTGTGGGAGCAGGTGTGTTGTTTGCATTGGATAGGCCAGGCTGGGCGGGTCTTATGATCATTCTTTGTGGTTTATTCGACATGTTGGACGGTAAGGTGGCGGCGAAGACCAACACTACGAGCGATTTTGGCGCGATATTCGACTCCACGCTCGACAGATATTCGGAGTTCTTCATCTACCTGGGCCTTGCCTATCACTTTAGAGAAGGCTGGGCACTATGGGTGCCGTTTTTCACATTTCTCGGCTCCACGATGGTGAGCTACACCAGAGCCAGAGCTGAGGGATTGGGGATCGAATGTAAGATCGGTGTGATGCAGAGGGCAGAACGGATTGCTCTCCTCCTATTGGGTACGATTTTTGGCATTGTTTTCGATATCTTTGATCCGCTGATGACAGGAATTTTACTGTTTATTGCCGTCATCTCGAACTTCACTGCGCTGCAGCGTACATTTTATGTCCGCAAGGTGACAAAACAGCAAGAATAAAATCGTCTGAATTAACTCTTGAGTCTTGTCTGATTTCTTGGGTCTATTAACAATTCTTCTGACAGGTCCAGTTAGTTCGCATGTTTCTCTTCTCGTTTTATGAGGAATCGATTGAGATTGATGCGGAGGTGGGTATATAATGATTGAGTAAGCAGAATGCTTTGACATAAATCCTCAATCTTGATGCAAAAACAGAGTGATAATGAGTAAAAACAAGACTATTATTAGTGTGTGGGGCTTTCTTCTCCTGTGTGTTGTGAGCCTGATGGCCACTGAAACCGGTGAGATCCAGGGCAGAGTGATCGATGAGACCGGAGAGGGGCTTCCCGGTGTTGCGATCACTGTGAGGGGGCCAAACCTTCAGGGAGAGAGGAGTGTTCTCTCCACACCAAACGGTGACTTTTACTTTCCTCTATTGCCCATCGGCAAATACACATTGACCTTCAATCTTGAGGGATTTATCCCTATCACCCAAGAAAATGTCATCGTTCGGCTCGGACGAGTCACACGCTTAGAAGCAACCATGAGACTATCAGAGCTCCAAGAGGAGATCGTCGTCACTGCAGACACACCACTCATCGATATAACATCCATAGACACGAGTTTCTACCTGAGCAGCGATGATCTGGAGAAGATGCCATCACAGAATCGTACGGTTGTGGATGCGGTTAAGTTTGCTCCGGGAGTCACGGGAGTCCGGATGAATACGAGAAGAGGGGTGGCCATAGAAGGACAGCCGAGCATTCGCGGTGAAGGAGAGGAAGGCAACAACTGGATACTCGATGGTCTCTCGATAAGTGGTGTGAGGTTGAGAGGGTCGGGCATGCCGCTGAATTACGATTCCATTGATGAGATCCAGGTCATCTCCGATGCTTTTAGCCCGGAATATGGGACTGCGCCCGGTGGCATCATCAATATGGTCACAAAAAGCGGAAGCAATGAGTTCTCTGGGGAGTTCTCGCTCGTTTTTTTGGATAAAAACCTTCAGGCCAACCGGCAAGATCAGCTGGCTTTGGTCAGCGTGGCGGACAATTTCTCGAACTACAACTGGTATTTGAACCTCGGAGGACCCATTGTCAAGGATAAACTGTGGTTTTTTATCTCTCAGAACCTCTTCACGGATACAATAGAGACAAGAGAAGACACGGTGGACTACCTCCATGTGCCTGGGGGGACACTCTCCACAAAGCGCAACAACTTTTTTTCCAAACTCACTTATGCTCTGGATGTCAATCATAACCTGTCATTAACGACGAGCTATAACACAAACTTAGGACAGGAGGGGGGGATCGGTTTCCCAGAGCTTCATGAAAAGAACAGTTTTTCTGACCTTCTCTTTCGCTTCAACTATAAGGGGATCCTGAATGCGACAACATTCATCGAGTCCGGTTTAGGATGGGTCTCGAGGAACTCCCTGATCGAGCCACTGGATGGTGATCTGGGACCGGCACAGTATTACATCGAAGACCTTGGCCGCAACATCAATAACTCTTACGGGAATGTTACGGATGATTCAGAGCGGATTGATTTTAACATTAAATTCACCAAGTATTTTGACACGGAGACTTTTGGCCATCATGAGATCAAACTGGGTTTTGAATATTATTCATTTTCGTCCCGGTTCGCCGTGGACTTCACCGGAAAAGATAAAGACCTTTTCCCGGGAAATGATTTTGATTCTGGAACTAAATACTACTGGGAGAGCTGGGATGATGGGAGGAGAACTCCTACATTTTTCTATGAATACGGTGTTTTTGATATGGCAAATTCCTCCAATGGGATTGGATTTTTTATTGCCGACAGAGCTACTTTCGGCAGATTTACTGTCATGTTGGGATTGCGGAGTCAGACACAGACAACTTTGGATGATAACAAAGAAAAACTGTGGTCATGGTCTGTGGCAGACTTTCTCTCTCCGCGTCTATCGCTTTCCGTGGATATCACAGGGGACGGTGTCAACGTGTTCAAGCTCGGTTGGGGGAGGTTTGCGGATACGATAACAACAATGCCTTTGGGATTCTTAAATTCCGGAGCTGGATTGACATTCCGGACACACAGATGGCAGGGAGCAAATAATCCATCCCAAAGCGAGCTTCACAACCCTGCATTCTGGGAATTCGAGAATGAACAGAAGCTCCAGGCATTTGAAATAGCCTCAAGGCTGAAACCCAATTTTCTGACTCGTTATCTCATAGAATACGACAGAAGGCTGGGAAGAGATTGGGCTGTCATGGCCCGCTATGTAAGGACCAGTGCTAATGATCTGTTAGAAGTGATTGCTCTTCTGGATCTGGACACTCTCTACAGATTTTTATATGACAATTTCGAGCATAAAAGACGGAATTATCAGGGGTTTGAGTTTGAAGTGAATGGCAAGATAGGAACACATCTTTTCTTGAATGCGTCTTACAGCCACGCTTTGGCCAAAGGTACGAATCCGGGGCAGACTGAATACGGTTCCTGGAATCAGGAGGAGGGAAGCACCAGCCATCTGGGCCTGTTTGGGAATCATCTCTTTGTTCCCGATGTGCCGGAGCTAAAGGAGATCAAGGAGTATGTGGATTGGGCTCTGGGTGGCCTTGGAGGAAGAGGGATCGGAGATGAAGGCTGGTATGGCAAGCTCCCCTACTCTGTGGACCACGACTTAAAGATCAACCTGGTTTATCTTGCTCCGTACGAATTCTCCTTCTCGGCTGCCTTCGAATACATCTCCGGTTACTACTGGGAGAAAATGGGCTATGTTCCCTTCTTTGGTGGTTATTACTCCTACCCCGAAACAAGAGGCACAAGAGAGACTCCTTCGCACACTTATCTTGATCTCGGCGTGGAAAAGAGATTCGGGCTGGGAAGCATTAAACTCCCTCAAAGGATGGGCTTATCTTTGAGGCTCGATGTGTTCAACATTCTCAACAGCCAGAGACCTATTTCCTACGTCAAGGAGGATATTCCGATCTTCGGTGAGGTGTGGGGCAGGCAGCAGCCTCGACAAGCCCGCATCCACATCAGACTTTCCTGGTAAAAAAGGGGACAGGCTGCTTTTTTAATTACCCCTATAAAAAGTAGCCTGTCCCCTTTATTTATTCGACGGTGACGGATTTGGCGAGGTTGCGGGGCTGGTCCACATCGGCGCCCCGGATGGCTGCGATGTAATAGGCGAACAGCTGGAGCGGGATAGTCGTTAAAAAGGGTGTGAAGAGCTGGTTCGTTGAGGGGATGGGGATAACATCATCCACTTTATCCCGGATATCCTCATCCTCTTGAAAGGCCACAGCTATAATATGCCCCACTCTTGCTTTGATCTCAGAGATATTGCTCAGCATTTTATCATAGACTCTATCTTTGGGTACGATGGCCATCGTGGGCATTTTCTCGTCAATGAGAGCGATGGGACCGTGTTTCATCTCACCACCTGCATATCCCTCAGCATGCATGTAAGAGATCTCCTTGAGCTTCAACGCACCCTCGAGTGCAATGGGGAAGTTGATCCATCGTCCCAAATAGAGGAAATGCGAAAACGGCACAAAATCCCATGCCAATTTCTCGACATCATCCGCTTCGTTGAGGATCATCTCGATCTTGTGGGGGATTCGCTGGAGATCCTGAATAAGCGCGAGGCTTTTTTTGCTGTCGATCGTTTTTTTAATCTGAGCCAGATGAATCGCCAGAAGAGCAAAAGCTGCCATCTGGGCCGAAAATGTCTTTGTTGCGGCAACCCCAATCTCAGGACCTGCATGGGTCGCAAGGAGTCCCAGGGACTCTCTAGCAATCGATGAATTGATCACATTACAAATGGCAAGAGTCAATGGATCTCCCTCTTTCACAGCCCGAAGCGCTGCCAGCGTATCCGCTGTCTCTCCCGACTGCGACACAACAACAACAAGCGACTTCTGATCGAGGATAAAATCTCGATAGCGATATTCAGAGGCATACTCTACATCGACCGGGACCCGGGCTAGAGTCTCGATAAGGTATCGTCCCATGAGTGCGGCATGATAAGACGTTCCACAAGCGATGATAACAACTCGGGAGATGTCTCTGAAATTTGAAGGGGCGATCTCGATCTCTCCCAGATTAACTATCCCTGAGTCCAGTGAGATCCTCCCCTCGAAGGTATCCCTCAACACCTGAGGCTGTTCGAAGATCTCCTTGAGCATAAAATGTTTGTAACCCCTCTTCTCTATCATAATAGGATTCCAGGCCAGGCGTTCCGGCTTCTTTTCCAATGGATTGCCGTCAAAATCCCTGAATTCCACACCATCCCTCCGGATGATGGCCATTTCTCCATCCTCAAGAAAAACAATGTCTTGCGTGTGGGAGAGCAAGGGATTGATATCAGAGGAAACGAGATATTCGCCCTCCCCTATCCCCACAACTACAGGCGGACCAGATTTGGCTGCAACAATTTTATCCTTGTCCTCTGTCGAGATCGCGGAGAAGGCAAAATTTCCTTCCAGTTCCTTGAGGGTTTTTTGGACAGCCGCTTCCAAATTATCCTCGAAATATTTCTCTATCAAATGAGCGATGACTTCCGTATCCGTCTCCGTGATGAATTCGTGATTTTCCTCTCTTAGCTTTTTCTTCAAGGTCAAATAGTTCTCGATAATTCCATTATGGACCACGACGATAGAGCCGGTACAATCGCGGTGAGGGTGGGCATTCTCTTCAGAGGGACGGCCGTGTGTCGCCCACCGGGTGTGTCCTAATCCATATTGCCCGGAAATAGTTTCTCCCTCCAGAGAATTTTCCAGCTCGTTGATTTTTCCCATCACTCGTTGAAGATACAATTTTCCAGAATCGACGACAGCTATCCCAGCAGAATCATACCCCCTGTACTCCAGTTTCTTCAATCCATCGATAAGGAGGGGCACAATATTTTTAGATCCGATGTATCCGATTATTCCACACATTATTTCTTCCTTTTTCTCTTAGCCCAACCCGGTTTCTCTTCCTGACGACTCCGGGAGACGGCCAAAGCTTCCGGGGAAACATCTTTAGTGATTGTGGAACCCGCGCCCACATAGGCTTTCTTCCCTATCTTCACTGGTGCAATCAGTTCTGTTCCAGAGCCGATAAATGCGCCCGATTCGATCTTGGTTCTACTCTTCCTTGCTCCATCATAATTGCACGTGATCGTCCCGGCACCGATATTTACGTCTTCCTGAATATCCGCATCCCCCAGATAGGACAGATGCCCGGCTTTGGAGTGCCGGCCAAAATCCGTGTTTTTCATTTCCACAAAATTGCCAACCTTTGCGCCCTGTCGGATGACTGTATTGGGTCTGAGATGTGTAAAAGGCCCGACCTGGGCATCATCCAGGATGACACTCTGTTCGAACATTGAAGAAGAGAGGAGTTTAACCCTTTTTCCAACCCGGGTATCGATCACATGAACATATGGATAAAGCGTGCAATGGCTTCCGATGACGGACTCTCCCTCCAGGATGACCGAGGGGTAGAGAACAGTGTCCCTCCCAACCTTTACATCCAAATCGATCCAGGTCGATCCAGGATCGTAAACAGTGACCCCTTGCTCATTGAGTGACTTGATCTTCCTCAGCCGCAGAACATCACTAGCTCGAGCAAGTTCATACCGATCATTGACACCGACGATCTCTTCGGTGTTCCTTGTCTTGTACTTTCCGACCTTCCTTCCGTTCCTCGATAGGATTTCGATCATATCTGTGAGATAGTACTCACCTTTTTTGTTTTTATTGGAGACCTGGGTGAGGCCTTTAAGAAGATCCTTTATTCGAAAGAGATAAATGCCAACATTGATCTCTTTCTCTTTTCTCTGGGCCGGAGTGGCATCTTTCTCTTCGATAATCCTGAATGTTTTATCTTCAGAAAGCATAACCCGTCCAAATCCGGTGGGGTCATCCAAATCAGTGGTTAGAAAGGTCAAAGAATTCCCTTTCTCTCTGTGGTTCCTGAGCAGCGGTTTTAGTGTTTCACTCCGGATCAATGGCAGATCCCCGTTCATGATGAGGAGATCTTTGTCTGCTTCCTTTTTTAGAGCGGCTTGTGCAGCTAAAACGGCATGAGCTGTTCCCAATTGTTTTGACTGGAAGACAAAATCGATGTTTTGTCCGGTCAGCGACTTCTGGACCAAATCTTTTTGATAGCCCACCACGATATGGATACGGTCGGGTCCCAGTCTTTGGATAGAATTCACCACCAACTGCAGCATAGACTTCCCCATGAGGGAATGGAGGACTTTTATCTTATCCGACTTAAATCTGGTTCCCTTTCCAGCAGCAAGGATAAGAGCAGATAAGCCTTTTTTCATGCAAGCTTAGTTAATATCTTAAACTTTTTATTTTCTCGTAACGCTTCAAAATCTGAATCATTCTGGGCTAATATCTTGAAATACTTATCTTTCTGGATGGATTTTTTTAGGAATTCGAGAGACTGGTCAGCATCCCCCATCGACTGATAAATCGCAGCCATGAAGTACAGGATCTTAGCATGATCTGGGTCTTTATCAATGGCCTTCTTGAAAAGTATCAAAGCTTCCTCATAGCTTCCCTGATTCATCAATAAAACACCATTCTCATAAAAATCAGCGAATGTTTTCGGGGGAGTTGTCTGTTTATTCTTGATTTTCTGACAGATCTTTATATAGGTTCGAGCACGGTCCACAAGCTCCTTCTCGGAAGCGTGTTTTTCTATCAGTGCCTTGAACGACTCCACTGCCTTCTCACTATTTCCTTTTCTGAAAGCTTTGACCGCCTCACCAAAGGATAAGATGGCTTTTTCGTAGCTATCGATTTTCTTTTTTTCTTTCTCAGCAGCCACTTTTATCTCCATAACAATATTAAAATCAAAGTGTTGACCATTTTATCTCAGAATCATTCTATTGACAAGCTTTTAATTAGCCGCAACAGCATTCTCAAATAGATGTTGGGTGAAGGGATCGTTTTTCAAATGGTCCGTTCGGGGAATGGACCCTACATCAAATGGGGACTGGCTCCGACATTC
>CAZXJE010000160.1:0-7843 GCA_964640835.1 uncultured Eubacteriales bacterium | reverse complement strand
GAGTCCATTCGTAATGTAGTGATCGACAGCCTCAACAAATATATCAAGCTCCCGGAGAGTTGTATAAACACTGGGAGTCACTCGGATCCCAACTGTGTCTTTTGGAATGCCGACAGAAATAGTATAGATCTTATGTTTTTCAAAAAGTACTTGGGACAATTTTGGGATATCAATATGATCTACTGTAAACGTTCCAATCCCACAAGATTGTTCTGGAGAATAGGATGTAAGGATCCTAACACCTCTTAATTTTTCCAGTTTTCTTGCCCAGTAATCCCGGAGGTAGCGGAAACGTTCCTGTTTATTTGCTCCACCGAGACCATTATGAAAAGCGATCGCCTCACCCACCGCAAGTTTTAAAGCTTCGGGCTGCGTGCCGATGTGTTCAAATTTCCTGATATTATCACCAAGAGGTTCGGGTGCTGGAAATAGAGGCCAAATGTCTTTGATCCTGTCCTTTTTTACGTATAAAAAACCTGTTCCGATCGGGGCCATCATCCATTTATGGAGATTAGCACCATAAATATCACAGTCCAAATCTTTTTGTTTGAATTCAAAATGGGCAAATGCATGAGCTCCATCGATCACGACTTCTATCCCGTGCTTCCTTGCCAACTGGCATATGTCTTTCACAGGGAAAATCTGGCCGGTCAAGTTTGTGATGTGACACATAAGGATCATTCGGGTCTTCGGTGTGATATTCTTTTCGAACAGTTCCGTTAGCACGTTCAGGTTTTCAGGAGGATAGTGAAAATTGAAAGTTTTGACCACGATCCCCTCTCGTTTCTCCCTTTGATAAAGAGCATTTTTCATCGAAGGATAATCATGGAGTGTGGTGAGAACTTCATCCCCTGCCTTCAGGTTGAGACCCAATAGGGCGATCTGGAGAGCTTCTGTTACGTTCCTGACAAAAGCGATTTCTTCGGGAGAACACCCAAACATATCGGCAATTTTTTTCCGAATCAATTCTTTTCTGGGCCTCATGTATCTCCATGAATTCAACACTGGTGCTCCGTTCGACCAGTCCATATAGCGCTTGACTGCGTCGATGACGATCCGTGGGGCAGGATGTACTCCCCCATTGTTGAGATTGATGATACTTCGATCGATATCGAATGCCTGTTGGGCATGGAACCAATAGCTTTCATCTCTAGCGATCTCGAACGCTGTAGAATTCTTAATCTCTTCACGTTTCCTTGCAAAAGCGGCCGCTGCCTCTTTTCTTTCGAGGCCAAACATCCCTACACTGCTGAGGCCAAAACTTAAACCTTTTAAAAACTGACGGCGACTAGTTTTCATTGCATCTCCCTCCTCGATCCTTCAGAAACACTCCTTCATGGAATGAATCGGAAATTTTATTAATTCTCTTCAATGAATTGTCATAAACATATCATACTCATTTGTACGCGGTAAACAAAAAACACGATCTCCTTTTCTTAACCTGGACCATTCACGAGCCAAGATTGCTGCAAAGGCGAGGCAGTGGCCCACGAAGCTGTAGTGATCTACTGCGAGTGGGCTACAAAGAAGGCTTTGTAGTGAGATTGGCTCGCCCGTAGGGTAAAAAATGTCGATTAATAAATTGCATATTGAAAACGGAAATGTAAAGGTGATTTATCAAAGAATAGCGTGAATATTTGATAATGCTTTTGTTGAAAAAAGTATCGACATTTTTTATGAATAGTTCAGGAAAAGAGGTTAGAAGGGAGGCTCTTTGGGTAACGGGTTGGCCCCATAGAAATAATCGTCTGCCCACAAGGATACTCTCTGTGCACAGGAAGACTGATTGACCAATTTTCTCACCGAGTCGTGAAACCAGTTCTGAGGTTTGCTGTAAGGACAGACATAAAGGCACATGGCACAATCTGTTCCTGCTTTTCTCCAAAATCTGTAGCACCCTTCTCTGTTCAAAACCCATTTCAATGCGCCGTTTTCTTCCGTTTTATCGCCGTAGGGAATAGCTTGTGCAGGACAGTTGTTCGCACACTTTTTGCACTTCTTGCAGAAATCTTGGACACCAAAAGTTTTGGATGAATCAGGAGTTAGGGGAAGATTGGTGGTGATAAGTCCCAATCGAACACGCGGTCCATACTTTTCTGTGATTAAAATACCTATCCGGCCGATCTCTCCGAGTCCCGCTCGCCATGCGAGTGGCGGAAGCATTGCTTGATAGTTGCTGCCTGCGATATGCGCGCGTGCATCATAGCCCATACGCCGAATAAGGTCTGCCACGATAACAGAGACCTTCGCGATCTCAACGTACTTTTTTTCTGTTTCAACGATGACAGGAGGTTTCGGAGTAGCGGCGATCATATCGAGGTCCATTTCTATCGCAAATACTATGGCATACTTATGCTTGAGCTCTATCTCCATTCCAAAAGCTTCTGGCCCCCGGCCGACATGAGAATAAACATAGTTTTGGTCCAACTCACACACACCACAAAGGTCACCCCCTAAATACTTCACGATATTTTTAACAGTCCGTGTGTTGTCGAAGGGTGATAATTCCATTTTATCCGAGTTAACATCTCCATTCACAAGTTTTAAGTGATGTTTCAAATAATCATCCTCTGCAGCCGTTAAGGAAAAAAGAACGGGATCTTTTTTCATGTGCTCAGGCGTAAGAATATCGGGTAGCGTGCGGATCTCATCATCAACGGCTTTATATCCGGATCTACGATTATAATAATCATTGTAGTTGTTACTTCTTTCTTTCAGCTCGAATCGGGCAAAAATAGTATCTCTTTCATCCACTCTTTGCTTTTCGCCGATAAATTCAATGTTACCGCTTGGTTTTGATGAAAAATAGATGATAAAGAACGCGGCAAGAGTCGCAAGGAAAACAGTCAAGAATAGTAGATTTCTCAAAATACCGGGCATGATGAGAAAAATGACATTCACCGTTATCAAGCCGAGCAGAATTATAAGGCTTGAACGAAAAGCTTTTTCCTCCCCTTCCCTACGATTGTATAGAGTGAATACAAAGAAAAATCCTATCAACACAAGAAAAGAAATTTCCCCGAGGAATATCAAGAAGTTCATGCCCTAAAATTACTGGAATCAATATACATTGTCAAATTATTAATTTTTGCTTTACGATTCCTTCTAACCTATGATACATTTAGCACTAATAAGATTGGCTATAACAAGGAACCATCGATATGCAATTTAAGCACTATTTTAAGTCCCGCCAGGGAGAGATGGTCAATCTCTTGAAAAATATCGTCAGCCTTGAGTCACCATCTTCAGATAAGAACGCTGTGGATAAGTGTTCTACCTTCCTGGCCAAAGAATTCCAAAAAACTGGGGCTAAGGTCACTCGCTATCCATTCAAGGACTTGGGAGATCTATATCTGGCAGAATATCCGCGGCTCAAACCTAAGGAGAGAAAAGAGCAAATCCTTATCTTGACCCATATCGATACGGTCTGGCCTATTGGGAAAATAAAGGAAATGCCCTTCTACATCTCGGGGAATAAAGTGTTCGGTCCTGGAGTTTTAGATATGAAAGCGGGACTTGTTATGGCTCTTTCTTCTATCAAGGCCATTCATGAACTGAACATAGAACCAAAGAAAAAAATTGCTGTTTTTATGAATTCTGCCGAGGAAGTGGGGAGTGAGGTTGCGAACGAGATGATCCAAAAATTGGCCAAACGATCGAGTTGTGTTCTTTGTCTGGAACCATCTCTTCCTGGAGGGGCCCTGAAGAACCAGAGAAAAGGACGTTTGGTCATTCGGATTAACACCAAGGGGAAATCAGCACATGCTGGAAATCCCGATGAGGGGATCAATGCCCTTGAAGAGCTCATGGTTCAACTCAAGGTTGCCCAAAGACTTAAGTCTAAAGCCATTACAGTAAATATAGGGATTATCGAGGGTGGTGAAAGAATCAATATCGTTCCTGACAGTGCCAGCGCATACATTGATATTCGATTTTGGAACAGCACACAAAAAACTAATATCATAAACTCATTCAAGCAGCTCCAGCCGACTTTACAAGGGGCCAAAGTTAAATACTCAGTGGAGAGTTATCTCCCACCACTAGAAAAAAATAAAGCTTCTGATAGGCTATTTGGCCGAATAAGAGACATTGCTTCTTCGATCAATATGCAACTCGAAGCCGGAAAATCAGGCGGAGGTTCTGATGCATCCATCGCTGCAAATACAGGGGTGGCAACTCTGGATGGACTCGGGCCTGATGGTGCAGGCATTCATGCCGAAGATGAACATCTTCTCCTTCCCTCTCTCATCGAAAGAACTGCCCTGCTCACAGAGTTGTTATGCCAACTTTAATTGACTGTTGAAACAAATTCTGTTAGTTTATCGTGTTGAAGAATTCTTTCGAAATCAGAGATCGGCATTACCTTACGAGGCCTAACAAGTCATTAGAAAAAATAGATCTAAATCCTTTATCTTGCCAAAGTAGCCCATCTCGTTAAGTCTTTTGGAGGTCGTATTTGATCAAGAAGCACTATCTCCTGTCTCCCGGTCCTACTCCTGTTCCAGAAGGCGTTCTCGCCGCCGCGACGTACCCCATGATCCACCATCGCACACCGGAATTTTCCCGAATATTCATGGATGTAGTCACCAGCATCAAAACTATTTTCCAAACGGAAAACGACGTGTTCATTCTCGCCTCTTCGGGATCTGGAGCAATGGAGGCTGCTGTAGTCAACACTCTATCGCCAGGAGACTCTGCTATTGTCATCAACGGGGGGAAGTTCGGAAACCGTTGGGGAAAAATCTGCCGTGCGTATGGAGTGAGCGTCCGAGAGATTATTCTTGAGTGGGGTGAACCATACACTAAAGAACAACTCTCAGAGGAATTGGAAATAAATCCCGATGTCAGCGCTGTTTTCTCTACTCTGGCCGAAACATCGACGGGTACAGAATATGATATCCGCGGTTATGGAGAGATCGTCGCTCAGAGTGAGGCCATCCTTGTCGTTGACGGTATTTCAGGAATCGGTGCAATCTCTTGTCCTATGGACGAATGGAATCTAGATGTCTTGCTCTCTGCCTCACAAAAATCATTCATGGTTCCTCCAGGGCTTGCCTATATTTCATTCAGCAAAAAGGCTTGGAGCCTTGTGGAACAATCCACCTCACCAAAGTATTATTTTGATGCGAAAGAAGCCAAAACGAGTATGAGGAGAGAAACGTCCCCCTGGACACCGGCCATTTCACTCATTCTCCAACAACAAGAAGCTCTGAAGATCATCAATCGTATTGGACTGGAAAATCTTATAAGCCATCACAGAATTCTTGGAGAAGCCACACGTGCTGGGGTCCAGAGTATCGGCTTGGAGTTACTGTCCAAACAGCCGGCGAACATACTCACAGCGGTTAAAACCCCAAGCGGAATCGATGGTGAAATACTTGTAGAAACGATGCAGGAGAAATACAAAACGTACATAGCTGGTGCACAATATCCTCATAAGGGAAAATTTTTCAGGATCGCTCATCTTGGATACATGGGTGGATTTGATGTTTTAACTGCTTTGAGTGCATTAGAAATGACACTCGAAGACCTTGGATATAATTTTGAAAAAGGCGCCTCTCTTTGTGCAGCCAAAGAAATTTTAAAGGAGAATTGGAAATGAAAAAAGTGCTTATCTGTGATCCTATGGATCCCGATGCTTTTGAGGAACTCAAGTCGATTTCTGGATTAGATGTTACTCTAAGAACTGGAATGAATGAAGATGAAATCGTCAGTACTATACCGGATTATCATGCTGCTGTCGTTCGCAGCGCAACAAAGATCACAAAGCCTGTCATCGATGCAGGGACAAACTTGGAGCTTCTTGTGAGAGCGGGTATCGGTCTTGACAATATCGATGTGGCAGAGGCAGATAAAAAGGGCATTCAAGTGTCCAACACTCCTTCTGCGACCACGATTTCCGTTGCTGAGCATACATTCGGATTAATGCTGGCCACAGTTCGAAATCACGGACAGGCTAACCTCTCAATGAAAGAACACAAATGGGAGAAGAAGAAGTTCAAAGGGACGGAGCTTTTCGAAAAAACATTGGGGATCATCGGCAGCGGTCGCATCGGGCTTGCCGTTGCTGAACGGGCCATTGCTTTCGGGATGAAAGTGATTGTATTTGACATCGTCGACGTCCAAACACCGCTAGATATACAACAGGTCGAGCTGGATGAGCTTCTTGTTCAATCAGATATGATCTCTCTCCATCTTCCCTTCATTTCCAGCACAAAACATATGATCAGCGATGAAGCTTTTGCTAAAATGAAAGATGGCGTCATCATCATCAATGCATCCCGTGGAGGCGTTGTCGATGAGCAGGCTCTCCTGAAAGCTCTCAAATCAGGGAAAGTGAGAGCAGCGGCAATTGATGTTTTTGAAAAAGAGCCTCCCGATGACTTCTCTCTGATCGATCATCCGAATGTTATTGCTATGCCTCATATTGGCGCTGCAGCGAGTGAAGGCCAGAAAAGGGCTGGTTTTGAAGTCGTTAGGATACTCAGAGAAAGGCTTACTTAATACGATAATTACGTCAGGGAATCTGCCCTGTTTTAAAAGAGGTGCACATGGTATATCTGGACAATAACGCTACAACCCCGCTAGACCCAAACGTCAGCGAAAAAATGTATCAGTTTCTAAAGACGCATTTCGGGAATCCCTCTTCCCTCTACCCTATCGGCAGAGAAGTGAAAGAATTGATAACTGAAGCCAGAGAATTCATCGCCAACGCACTAGGCGTGAAGAGGTCGGAGATCGTTTTTACAGGATCCGGAACCGAAGCAGATAACATGGCCGTGCGTGGTGTCATGGATGCGCTCCCTGATAAGAACGAATTTATCACATCAGCTATCGAACACCCCGCTATTATAGAAACAGGTAATTACCTGAAGAGCAAAGGGAAAAAAGTCACCTTTGTACCAGTTGACTCAGAAGGCACCATAGACATCGATTTCCTGAGGGACGCTATTACGTCTCAAACGGCGATTATCTCTATAATGCATGCAAACAATGAAATTGGAACCATCCAGCCTATTGAAGAGGTTGTCCGTTTAGCTAAGGACAGAGGAGTTTTTGTCCATACCGATGCAGTCCAAAGCTTTGGTAAAATCGATGTTCTGGTCAATAAGTTGGGTGTCGATCTTCTCTCTATCTCAGGGCATAAAGTATACGGCCCCAAAGGAATCGGGGCCCTTTATGTCCGGAAGGGAACTCCTCTTAAACCACTCATCTATGGAGGACATCAAGAAAGGCTGATGCGAGCAGGAACAGAAAACACTGCCGGCATAGCGGGATTCGGAGAGGCCGTGCGTATTCTCCTCGACAGAGGGGATAAAGATAAAACAATGATCGCAAAGCTGGCTAAGAGGTTGAAAAAGGGAATTGAGGAAAAAATTCCTAGCGTGAAATTCAACGGTCATGAGAAAAACAGGATCAAAGGAACTCTCAACTTTTCTTTTTTCGGACTTGAAGCAGAAGCGATACTCCTGTCTTTAGGGACAAAAGAGATCTATGTCTCTACGGGTTCAGCCTGTAGTGAAGACACTGAGGACGTCTCCCACGTCCTCAGTGCAATCGGCCTGAGGCCAGAAGTCGCAAGGTCCACTGTTCGGATATCCCTAGGGCGATTTAACACAGAAGAGGATATTGATACAGTGCTTATTGAACTTCCGGAAATTGTGGAGAAACTTAGAGAGATTTCAGGACTCGACCCTAACGACTTCTAATTTGAATTATTCATAAAAGCTTTTGACAAATTTATATTTTAAAATCCTTACTATTTTATTGTCAGAATCTTTTACCCTCCGGGCGAGCTGATCTCACTACAAAGCCTTCGTTGTAACCCGGGTTAGGTTGGGAC
>CAZXJE010000159.1:0-7952 GCA_964640835.1 uncultured Eubacteriales bacterium | reverse complement strand
TGAATTATTTATAAAAAACTTCAGGGAAGAAGGCTTTGACAAAAATGGAGGCATCGGATAGCTTGTTTTTGTGAATAAGATCCGCACCATTTATTTTCTGACCCTTATAGGAATTATTCTGTGGATCGCGGCTGTTTTCGCCGCACCCTATCTAAAGAGTCAATCCTCTGCTTACGGAAACTTGATCTATGCTGTCTTTTCTCCGACTTGCCATCAAATTCCTTCAAAATGTCTGACTCTATACGGGAATCCTTTAGCCGTATGCACGCGATGCCTGGGTATCTACCTTGGATTTTTCTTGGGCACAAGTCTATTCCCGGTAGTCAGAGGACTCTCGTCAGAGTCGCTCCCCAAGGCCAAAATACTAATCCTAATGAGTTTCCCGATCGTGATCGATTTTGCGGCGAATGTGGTTTCGCTTTGGGCTTCACCGCACGGGCTTCGTTTAGCTACAGGTATGATCTGGGGAGCTATCCTCCCCTTTTACTTCATACCCGGAATTTCAGATATTTTTAAAAAGGTTGAATTATCAGACGGAAAAACAATAGAATAGTATCCGATCGGAAGGAGGAATCATGAATAACCAACGCCCATCTTTTTTCATGCCAGCTCTGATTGGAGGTGGTTTAGCAGGAATCCTTTCCGCAATCCCTTTCGTAAACTGCCTCTGTTGTCTCTGGATCATCGGGGGAGCGATATTAGCTGCGTATTTACTCTCCAAAGACTCAAAAGTTTTATTAAGTTCTGGGGACGGAGCGATAGTGGGAGCCCTTGCAGGTGTCATTGCCGCGATCGTAGATTTTTTTGTCAGCATTCCTTTTCAAGCCATGAGCGATGATATGGCTCGGAACATTATGGAGAAAGTCTCTGAATATGCCGACGAAATGCCCCAGGGATGGGAAAGCTTCTTAGAGGGAGGCGGATTTGAGGCATCCATGGCTATGAATATTTTAGGTTTGCTGATCGCAGCCGTTGTTTTCTCAATACTGGGAGCACTGGGTGGGATCTTAGGTATGTCCATATTCGGAAAAAAAATTGTTCCAGCCCAGGGGAACGTTACAATAGACGTCCCAAAGGAAGGAAATAGTGTTAAAGACCCAAGTGATCGTCAACCCTGAATCTAATCGGGGTCGTACGGGAAAAAGATGGGGGCAGATCAAGGAAGCACTGAAAACCTTTCTGAAAGAATTCAAATACGAATTCACTGAGAAACCACTCCAGGCCACAGAAATATCCCGGGCAGCCATTAAGGAAGGCTCTGAGCTGATCGTAGGTATCGGAGGAGATGGAACGGTCAATGAGATCGCTAACGGTTTCTATGAGGGGAACATTTACATCAACCCACAGACGATCTTGGGAATCGTACCTTCAGGAAGGGGCAGCGATTTCAGTCGAAGCCTGAATATCGCTCCGGGACTCAAAAATGCTCTCCACGTCATCACTGAAGCCCCCTCTCATTCGATCGACATCGGACGAATCCGGTATATTGATCATTCCGGGGACAATAAGGAGAGGGTTTTTCTGAATATCTCTGATTTTGGATTGGGCGGAGAAGTCGTCAAAAGAATGAACCAGAACAGATTAAAACGAAAAACGTCATCCTATCTCAAATGCACTCTTGCAGCTTTTATCCATTACAGAAACAAGAAAGTTCGACTCCGCATTGATGACAAGGATTTTCCGGATGGCGAATACCTGATCGGTGCTGTTTCCAACGGAAGGATATTTGGAAAAGGGATGAAGATTGCCCCTCATGCCAAGCTGGATGATGGCTTATTCGATGTTGTTCTGATCAAAGGAATGAAAGCTTTGGAATTCTGTGTGAACGCATGGCGTGTCTATGCAGGAACTCACCTCTCGCATTCCAAGATCTCAGTGATTCGAGGGAGAAAGATCGAGGCTTTCCCCGAAAGGGGTGAAGAAGATGTTTTGATCGAAGTGGATGGAGAGCAGGTGGGTAAACTGCCTGCTACCTATGACATCATACGCAAACGCATTCTTGTCAAGGGATACCCTTGATTCCCGGTCAATCTTCAGAAAATGAATCGTTTTTATGCTTGAGATAGAAGGCTCTGTCATCTGTCATCCAGAGCTTGCCGTCTTTGTCATAGAATTTATAGATGATGGTCTTTCCTTTGATAAAGTCTTTGTCGTAACCAAAGCGATCCATAATTTTAGAAATGTAGTTTCTCGTTTCCCGATATGGAGGGATGCCATTATATTTCTTAACGGCTTCTTGCCCTGCATTGTATGCAGCGAGGACCAGCTTCGTGTTTCCATTGTAGAGCTTAATAAGATCTTTGAGGTATTTAACTCCCCCTTCAATATTCTCTCTGGGGTTAAAAACGTTTTTTACTCCATATTGAATAGCAGTTGCGGGCATCAACTGCATCAGTCCTAGTGCACCTTTAGGTGAGACAGCGAAACGATCGTAATCGGATTCTGCACGAATGATGGAGTGGATAAGCATGTGCTCCACTCTGTATTTATGCGCGATACTCCGGACCAGATTGTCGTATTCAGTCTTCAGCTGAGAATTGGCATAGAGGTCTGACGTCAAAAGAGGACTCACGCAGAGAACGATAACTCCAAAACAGGCTATTTTTTTGACGAAACTATCCATCAGGTCGATCTTCCTTATCGAATATCCAGTTGATTCCCCCAATGATGTCAAACTTTCTTAGTAAATTCAATCCCCTTTAGGGGTGATTTTTACATTTTTACTGTTATGGGGAACGATCGACTGTCTGTTTTAAATAACGAGCTCTTCCAGGATTTTTGTGCTCTTATTCAGAGCGAGATCTAGTTTGTCGACCTTAGGCCCTCCAGCTTGTGCAAAATCAGGGCGGCCTCCCCCGCCTCCGCCGACCAGAGGCGCGATTTTTTGGATGATATCCACAGCACTGATGCGGTTAATGAGATCTTTGGTCACGGCAGAGACGAGAAAAACCTTATCTCCGGTCTTTCCCCCCAAAATGATCACTCCGGAACCGATCTTCTGTTTGAGCGAATCGGCTAATTCTCTGAGCTCCAACGAGTTTAATTCTTCCACCCTTTGTATCATAACGCGAATACCCTTCACTTCCTCGACATGATCTTCTTTTTCCTGGTATCTTGTTTTGGCCAGTTTTTGCCGAAGGGAGCGAGCCTCTTTATCTTTCTCTTTCAAGGACTCTTTCATCCTGTCTAACACATGAATAATTTCTTTTCTGGGAGAGTTTACAACTTTCTGAATATCCGAGAGAAGTTCTTCAGTTTCCTGGTAGTCTATAAGCGCTTCCTCCCCTGTGAGCGCTTCGATTCTCCGCATTCCTGCGGCAACACTGGATTCAGATACGATCTTAAACATGCCGATCTCGCCTGTGTTTGCCACATGGATGCCGCCACAGAGTTCTTTGCTAAAGTCATCGATCGAGATCATCCTCACTTTTTCGCCATACTTTTCTTCGAAAATGGCAGTCGCTCCCGCGCTGATCCCTTCCTCAAGAGAAACAGTGGCTGTATCCACATCGATGTTTTCTCTGATCTTTTCATTCAATCGATTTTCGATCTGTCGAATTTCAGAGCTCGATAGAGATGCAAAATGCGTGAAATCGAACCTCAAACGTTGGGAAGATACAAGTGATCCTGCCTGCTTGATGTGATCTCCCAGGATCTGTCTCAAAGAAGCATGGAGAAGATGAGTGGCCGTATGATTCTTTCGAATTTTATTCCGTGAGGAAAGATCTACTGAAGCCTCGAGAGTGTCACCAACACTTAAGGCGCCAGAGAGCATTTGGACCTTGTGGGTGATGATATCTGGGATGGGAAAATACGTTGTTTTCACGAGCGCAGAAAAGTGGGGGTTTATCAAGGTTCCTGTATCTCCCACCTGACCACCAGCTTCCGCATAAAAGGGTGTTTGATCGAGAACCACTTCTCCCGATTCTCCCTCCTGAATTTCCTGGATGAATTTCCTGTCCTTCAAGATGGCCAGTACCTTGGCTTCGTCACTTTTGACGTGATCATATCCGACAAATTCAACTGAGATACCCTTGATAGTCTCGTAGACCTTCCTGTCTTTGTCTTGTGCATCGCCTTTCCAGGATAGGCGTGCCCGATGACGTTGTTCCTCTAGCTCCTTCGCAAAGCCTTCACGGTCGACCGAGACATTTTTTTCAAGCGCCAACTCTTCGGATAAGTCGATGGGAAATCCAAAAGTGTCATAAAGTTTAAAGAGTTTATCTCCCGGGAGGATCTTCTTTCCTGTCTCATTGAGCTCTTCGATGTATTGGTTAAAAGTCTTGAGCCCTGAGGAAAGAGTCAGGCCAAATCGGTTCTCTTCAGAAAGGCAAATTTTCGAAATGTATTCCACAGAAGAAAGTAGCTCTGGATAAGCATCTTTCATGATATCTGTGACATCACCGACAAGTTTGTAAAGGAATGGCTCTTCCAATCCTAAAGAATTTCCGTAACGGTACGCTCTCCGGATAAGCCGCCGGAGCACATAACCTCGGCCTTCGTTTGAGGGCATGATGCCGTCTCCGATCAAAAAAGACACAGCACGCACATGATCTGCGATGACTCGGGCAGCGGTATCTCCCTCATCTCCTGAAGGGTACTCTCTTCCTGCAAAATCACAGATGGTTTCGATCAGCGGAAAAAAGAGATCTGAATCATAATTGTTCGTCTTCCCTTGAAGCACGGTGGCCACTCTCTCCAATCCCATCCCCGTATCGATGGAGGGCGATGGCAGTGGCTTGAGTTGTCCTTTATCATCCTGATCGAACTGCATAAAAACCAAGTTCCAGAGCTCGAGAAAACGATCACTCCCGCTTCCAATCAGATCGTAAGGAGTCCCCTCCTCCATATTCTCACCCAAGTCATAATGGAGCTCAGAACAAGGCCCACAGGGCCCAGTCTCTCCCATTGCCCAATAATTATCTTTTTTTCCAAAGCGGAAGATCCGGTCAGCAGCCATGCCAATTCTTCTGCTCCACAATTCATAGGCTTCATCATCATCAAGGTAGACTGTTGCATAGAGCCTATCTTTGGGCATCATATAGACTTCTGTAATCAGTTCCCAAGCATAGTCGATCGCCTCTCTCTTGAAATAATCTCCAAAGGAAAAGTTTCCCAGCATTTCAAAGAAGGTATGATGTTTGTTGGTTATCCCGACTTGTTCCAAGTCATTGTGTTTTCCGCTCACCCGCATACACTTTTGGACAGAGGCAGCCCTTTTGTAGCTACGCTTTTCCAACCCTAGAAATACGTCCTTGAATTGGTTCATTCCGGCATTCGTGAATAGAATTGTAGGGTCATCCTGAGGAAGGAGGGGGGAACTTCTTATGATCTTATGAGCTTTATCAGCAAAAAAGTCTAGGAACGCCTCCCTGATCTGCTGGGCTTTCATTTATTGTTCTTCTTCAGCCTCCGGTTCAACTGTTTTCATTTTCGTCTCTCTCTTAATATCACTCATCTCTTTTTCCATGTCTTCCATGGCTACATCCAGGGTTGATCGGATTCCCATCACTCTGAGTTTAAAGTTATCAGGACTGGAGGAGTATCTCAACCCCTGCTCATAGGAGATGTATCCTTCTTTGTAGAGTTGATAGATAGACTGGTCAAAAGTCTGCATCCCATACTGAGAGACACCTGACGAGATGGCATCCTTGATAAGAACGGTCTTCTCTCTGTCATTGATGCACTCTTGGATATAGGACGTGTTGATCATCACTTCGACTGCGGGCACTCGACCGCTCCCGTCCTTCTTGGGGATGAGACGCATGGAGATGACGGCTCTCAGTATACTTGACAGCTGAATCCTGACTTGCCGTTGCTGATGTGGAGGAAATACGGCAATGATCCTGTTGATCGTCTCTGGAGCATCCAATGTGTGTACGGTACTCAATACGAGGTGTCCTGTTTCTGCGGCTAGAAGTCCTGTTTCGATGGTTTCCAAATCCCTCATCTCTCCGACCAGGATGATATCGGGGTCCTCACGGAGTGATGCTCTGAGACCTCTGGAGAATGTAGTGACGTCCACACCCACTTCTCTTTGGCAGATCGTGCTTTTTTTGTCGCGGTGGAGATACTCGATCGGGTCCTCGATAGTGATGATGTTTTCCATCCGGTTTTCGTTGATGTGGTCGATCATCGCTGCCAAGGTGGTTGTTTTTCCTGTTCCTGTTGTCCCGGTGACCAAAACGAGACCCCTCTGTTCTAATGAGATCTTTTCCAGAATTTCCGGAAGTAGGAGGTCTCTGATCGTCATAACATCTAGCGGGATGATCCTTAAGACGATTGCGTAACTCCCCCTCTGCTGAAAGATACTTCCGCGGAATCGGCCGAATCCTGCAAGGCTGTAAGCCAGGTCGACATCCATATCTACCTTGAGCCTTTCTTTCTGAAAATCATTCGTCACTTGGTCAGTCAATTCCCGGGTGTTTTCTGGAGACAACCTCGGGAAGCTTGTTAGGGGACTGAGCTTCCCATGAATCCTCAGAATCGGATAATTTCCAGCCTTCAGATGAAGGTCTGAAGCATCACTTTCAATAGCAATCTTTAAAAGTTCATCAATGTCCATAATCCCCCTCCTCTTTTTTGCGTTTGTTTTGAGATTTTTGTCCGGTTCACTTTATTCTCGAATTCTCTTTGATCCTTGAGTCTTTCTTCTAAGATCTTTTAGCTCAGGTTTTTGGAAAGACGTCCAATCCGCTGAGTTTCGCAAACATTATATCTGAATTCACTGTCTTCTCACAACACGTTTATCCTGAACTATTCATATAAAATGCCGATGCCTTTTGTGATAACTGCAATATAAGGAGGTTATTTTGATATTGCTTGAGATTCATATCATCCTTTTCTCAAACAAAATCCATTTACATTCATCGGCATTTTTTACCCTTCGAGCCCCGATCCAAACTATATGTAGGTCAACCAGTTATGTTTATCTTGTATTTCTGCGTTGATATAGGCAAAAAACACTTCTTGGAGTTTTGAAGTGATAGGACCTCTTTTACCGGTGCCGATCATTATCTTATCGATCGAGCGTATAGGTGTGATCTCTGCGGCAGAGCCTGTAAAAAACACCTCATCCGCGATATAGAGCAGCTCTCGAGGAACAGTCTGTTCATGCAGTGGAATGTTTAAATCCTTTGCGATATGCCTGATGCAGTTGCGCGTGATTCCAGGCAGAACAGATGATGCTAATGGGGGAGTAAGGAGATAGTCATCTATCACGAGAAATATATTCTCTCCACTGCCTTCGCTGACATGGCCTCGAGGATTTAAGGCAATCCCCTCTTCGTAACCATTAAGCATGGCCTCCATTTTTATCAGTTGAGAATTCATGTAGTGTGCACCTGATTTTGCCAGTGCTGGAAAAGTATCTGGTGCCATTCTTCGCCAAGTCGAGACACAAACGTCCACTCCTTTTTCCAAAGCTTCCTCACCGAGATATGTTCCCCACTCCCAGACGAGTATGGCACAATCGATCGGGCTTGGAAATGGATTCACACCAAGCGTTCCATAACCTCGATACATGATAGGCCTGATGTAGCAGGATCTTAGATTATTTGTTTTTACCGTATTGATGATCGCTTGATTGAACTCATCTTGAGTATATGGGACTTCCATCCTGTACATTTTACAAGAATTGTACAGCCTTTGAGTGTGTGCTCCCAGACGAAAAATGGCAGTGCCCCGGGAGTTTTCGTATGCTCTCAAACCTTCAAAAACAGAACTTCCGTAGTGGATGACATGGGAAGCAATGTGGATGTTGGCCTCTGACCATGGGATCAACTGGCCGTTCATCCAGATTTTTGCATTTTCATCAAATGGACTCATTTAAGGCTCCTTTTAACCTGGATTATTCACGCGTCGAGGCCAACCCACCCCACCCTAACATTAAGGTTGAGTGGCTCATGAAGTTGTACTGAACTACTACGAATGAGCTACAACGAAGCCTATAC
>CAZXJE010000158.1:0-7963 GCA_964640835.1 uncultured Eubacteriales bacterium | reverse complement strand
GAGATTGGTTCGCCCGAAGGGTAAAAGATGCCGATATTATGAATTGTAAGCTTTTGAAGGTTGGTATCGGCAGCTCTTATGAATTATTCATCTTAGATGTTTACGAAGCGGCGCATCTTAATGTTTATAACAAGTGAAACAGCTATATAATTTGTCAGGAGAGACGACCCCCCATAACTCAACAGAGGGAGTGGGATCCCGGCAATCGGAAAGAGTCCGATAGTCATGGACACGTTTATGAAAAATTGGCTCGAGATCATCATGGCAACCATAAAAATGATATACACTCCCGTTCTATCTCTCGATTTTGAAACGGACTGAAAGAGCCTGCCCAAGAACAAGAAATAAAACAGGCCGATGACCACAACCCCTACAAAACCCAGCTCCTCCCCGATAACAGCAAATATAAAATCTGTGTGGCGCGCTGGTAAAAATTGAAGTTGGCTCTGTGTTCCTCTGACATATCCCTTTCCGAATAGACCACCTGAACCGATGGCGATCTTGGATTGTAGAACATGATAGCCAGTGCCTAAAGGATCTTTATCCGGAGTGAGTAATGTCGTGATTCTATTCTTCTGGTAGTCCTTTAGGAAAAATCCCCAGCTGACGATCCCTATCACCAATGCAATTATCAATAGCGTCACAAGAGTTTTTCTTGTCAGTCCCGCTAATATGAATGCTCCTAGTAGAATCGGGATATAAACTAGCGCAGTACCCAGGTCGGGTTGCAGTGTAACAAGCACTACTGCTAACAGGACAAAGGCACTGCTCGAAATTCCTGCCTCGTTGGATAAATATTTCCTCTTAAATTCCGAAAAGATACGTGCTAACAGGAGAATGATGGCAATCTTGGTGATCTCAGATGGCTGAATTTGGATAAATTCCAGTTTGATCCAACTCTTCGTTCCGGCAATCAACCTCCCAAAGATCAAAATAGCACCGAGAACAGAGATACACGCAATGTACAGATAGAGTGAATAAGTGACAAGAATGTTGTAGTCCACAGTCAAAAAAACTAAAAGTGCAGCTAAACTCAAAAGTGTCCAGAAAACTTGTTTGAGATAGTAATTCCCGGATAAGTGATGGGACGAGCTGTATATCACGGCAATTCCGATCAGAGTATTCACCACAAGAAGAGCGATCAGGATCCAATCGATGTTCTTGATCTGTGTTTGATTAATCATATTTTTCTCTGTATATCTCGAACAATTCTCTGGCAGAAGGTGCCGCAGTCGTTCCTCCACCTCCCCCATATTCCACAATAATAGAAACCACGATTTCTGGCTTGTCTTTAGGCGCAAATCCTGAGAACCAGGAGTGAGTTTTTATCTCTATATTCTGTTTGGCCAATTTTTCAGCGGTTGCCTTACCGACGACCTGAGCCGACCCGGTCTTTCCACACACATCAAAATCCCTAACCCTTGCTAAAAGGGAAGTGCCTCGATCATTGACAGACTGCCACATCCCTTGAACCACTTTCTCGAAATACAATTCAGGGATAGGAGACCTGACATTTATATTCTCTTGCCGCCTGGTTATCTCCTGGCTCTCATGGATTTCTTTCGCATGGAGGTACGGCGTTACGCTGAGCCCCCTGTTGGCAATCTGTGCTGTGTAAACTGCGATCTGTAAAGGAGTTACGAGCAATGGCCCCTGTCCGATAGACACAGATATCGTCTCTCCAGGATACCAAGGTTCGTCCCTTACTCTCCTCTTCCACTCGGAGTCAGGGACCAAACCAGCCTTTTCTCCGGGAAGATCAATATGTGTAGGAGACCCCATACCGAGCATACGGGCATATCTAGCAATCTCCTCTATGCCTATTCTTTTTCCCAGTTGATAGAAGAAGATGTTGCAGGAATGCTGGATCGCGCTGTAAAGGTTAACGATCCCATGTCCTTCTGCCTTCCAGCAGGCAAAGGGATGACCATAGATGAGGATAGAGCCGCGACAGACAGATGAAGTGGAATCATTCACTGCTCCTAGATCCAGCCCGGCGAGCAGCATGCAAGGTTTGAACAGAGAACCGGGAGAGTACAAACCACGGATAGTTCTGTTCTCAAGAGGAAACTCAGGACTGTTGATGAGGTCCATCCATTCTTCGGGTGTAAACCGGTTGATAAAACTGTTCGGGTCGAAGTTCGGATAGCTGGCCATTGCCAATATCTCACCCGTTTCTGGTTTCATCACAATGACTGCACCCTCTCTTCCCTCCAGAATCTCCTCCGCTTTCTTCTGGAGGTCAAAATCCAATGTCAGATGAAGTTCATTTCCGCGGATAGGATCGATCTTGGATACTTCTCCGATCTCTCTTCCAACACTGTCCACGATTTCAAGAATTTTTCCCTCTGTGCCGACTAAACTGTCTTCGTATTGTTTCTCCAGTCCTGTCTTTCCGATCAAGTCACCCATTCTGCGGGTTTTATACTGGTCCATTTCCATCTCTGCCGGGGATATCTCCTGCAAATATCCAAGGACATGAGATGCCAACGTCCCAAATGGATAATTTCTCTTGGGTTCTGATTGAACGATCAACTCTGGCAACTCATACTGCCTGGATTTGATTCTGGCAACTTCTTCATAGGTTAAGTTATCCTTGACGACGATCGGCTGGAAAAGGGCCAAAGATTTGTATTTTTCCACACGTTCTTTTAGAACATCCGGTTCCAAATCAAGGAGCTCGGAAATCCTCAAACACGACTCTTCAAAGTCTTTGCAGTTTTCCCTGATCAGTGACGCCTTAAAGGAAGCGATATTTTTGGCGAGCACGACACCGTTCCTGTCTCTTATTAGACCTCTCTGGGGAGGAACAACAATCTCTCGGATACGGTTTGCCTCAGATTTCTGCCAGAACACCTGAAAGTCGAGGATCTGGAGTTTCCAAAAATACAGAATGAGTATAACGAATAGTATTTTAATTACAATGAAAACGATCTTCGCTCTCGAAAATACCAAAGACAGATCTTCATAAATCTTGTTGTTCATCATCTTCGGTACCGAGATATTGCTTTGGTTGCCTTTCGGATCAGGGGAAAGAGCATACTGCCTATCAAAGCTGTAATCAGAGGCTGGAGAAAGATCACTCCTTTTCCTGTATTAAGAGCTTTGGAATAGATGAATGCATAGAGGAAGGCCCAAAATATCAGCTCGATTGTGATCAAAACAAAAATAAAAAGAAATTTCCGCCAAGATGAAGAGACATCGATTCTCTTGGATACAAACCCGGCTAAAAATCCCATGATAGTTTTGGCTATTCCGGCAACTCCAAAAACTCCTAAAGAAAAAGAATCTTGAATGAGCCCACAAACAGTGCCCAAGCATGCTCCATACACCTCATTCCTTGTAGAAGACATGTAAATGACAAGTAGACTAAAAACATTGACCGCTTGAATCAAATAGATGGAAATGTTGGAGACAAGAGAGAACAAGAGCAAAGCAATAACAATGCCAAGGAATGTTTCCAAGAAATCTCTCATTTTCTCCGTTTTTAGAAAATATCTTTCGCCTGCAACCGTATGACAGCAAGCTGGTCTAAATGACGGAACTCAAAATACGGAATCACAGTAATTTTTTTAAAAAGATCTGATGTGGGAGTAATGGACGTTATTCGGCCCACATTGATACCAGGGGGATAAATACTGTCATATCCAGTTGTATATAGGTTCTCGCCCACCGAGACATTCTCATCTGTTGACACAATATGCTCCAACTCACAGGACCCCTTTCCATCCCCAGATAAGATCCCCAATACTTTGTCCTTCTCAGTAAAAACGCTCACCCCACAATCATTGTCCGTGATCAATTGTACGCGCGCCTCTTTGAGAGCGATCGGGCCAATTACCCTACCAACCAAATTCCCAAATTTATCAAGAACAACCATGTTCTTTTCGATCTTATCCAGAGACCCTCTGTTGATCATCACGGATTTGAAATAGTTACTGGCATCTATACCAATGACCCGCGCATGCAAGATATTTGGATGCATTTCTCCGAGAAAGGCCTCGATCTCTTTCTCGCTCTTGTAATGTTCAAGAGCATTTCTCAATATTCTGTTCTCCTGAGAGAGAGAAAATATATCCTGTCTCATTTCCTCGTTCTGATCATGGGCTTCACGTAGAGAGAAATATCCCTTCCAGAATCCTCCGATACTTTGAAAGAAGGAAACGATCCCGTGCTGGAGAGGAGAAAAAATGACAAAGACTGCCTTCTCAAAATAGTTCTCTTGCTCACCTAAAGGAACTTGGATGGATATCAGCACAAGTTGTAGAAAAATGAGAACACTGAGAACAACGAGGTTTTTATTCTTTTTAAAAAAAGAGGGCATCTAAAGATTAAATTAGCGAGATTTTTCTCAACAGATCTAGATCATCGAGCATTTTGCCCGCCCCGAGAACAACCGTTGTCAGAGGGTCTTCGGTGATAAATACGGGCAATTGCGTCTCTTCGCGGATACGCTTATCAATATTCTTGAGAAGAGACCCTCCACCGGTCAGGATGATGCCGCGGTCTATGATGTCTGCAGAAAGCTCTGGCGGCGTTTTTTCAAGAGCAACTTTTACGGCATCGATGATCGCCACTTGGATATCTTCCAAAGCTTCCCTTATCTCCTGATCATCCACTACGATAGTCTTAGGGATACCTTCCCGTAGATCTCTTCCTTTTATTTCCATAGTTATTGGTTCATCCAACGGGTAAGCCGACCCGATCTGCATTTTGACCTGTTCTGCTGTTTTTTCTCCGATGAGCAGGTTGTATTTCCGCTTGATATACTGGATAACGGCTTCATCCATCTCGTTACCGGCAATACGGATGGAGTGATTGAACACGATCCCGTTCAAAGAAATGACCGCGATATCCGTTGTTCCCCCACCGATATCGACGATCATATTCCCTGTGGGCTCAGATATGGGCAAGTCAGCACCAACAGCTGCGGACGTGGGTTGTTCTACCAGGTACACTTCGGAAGCTTTCGCCCGCATGGCAACGTCCTTAACTGCTCGCCTCTCGACTTGAGTGATCCCCGTAGGAATTCCAATAACGATCCTCGGCCTGAGTAAAAAACCCCTATTGTTTGTCGATTTCTTGATAAAGTAATCAAGCATCTTTTCGGCAATCTCAAAGTCAGCGATAACTCCATCACGCATGGGTTTTATGGCCATAACGCTTTTTGGAGTCTTCCCCAACATCTCTTTTGCCCTCTTCCCCACGGCCTCCACTTTGCCAGTTTTGTGATTCACAACAACAATGGAGGGTTCCTGCACGATTATTCCCCTGCCTTTGAGATAAACGAGTGTGTTTGCAGTTCCAAGGTCAATGGCAAGGTCACAGAAAAATTTTTCTTTGATCCATTCGATAAGATTCATTCTATCTTCCTCTATCTACACGATTTATTTAACATAATTTCTAATTTCACGCAAATGAAAAAAGATAATTTATTTTTCTTGCTTTTTATTTTTGAGAAATATATAGTCAAAAAACTCAGGGAGAATACAGAGAGGAGGTAAGAATGAGTAACCAATCGTTTAAGCCTTATGTGCCTGCTGAACAATCTATGAAAGAAATCTCTTTCAAGGCGATTTTTCTAGGAGTCATCATGGCCGTCGTTCTCGGCGCCGCAAATGCCTATCTTGGCCTTCTCGTCGGAATGACAGTTGCAGCCACTTTTCCGGCAGCTGTTATTGCAATGGCCGTATTGCGTCCTCTAAAAGGGACTATTCTTGAGGAAAACTTTGCCAGAACCACGGGTGCTGTCGGAGAAGCGTTGGCAGCTGGGGCCATATTTACCATCCCCGCCTTTCTGTTTACTGGTGTGTGGACAAAGTTTGATGTTGCCAAATCATCGATGCTCATGCTCGTTGGCGGCGTCCTTGGAGTTTTCCTGATCATTCTCGTCCGTCGAACCCTGGTCGAAGATGCCTCTCTTCCATTTCCGGAGAGTGTCGCATGTGCTGAGATGGTCAAAACCGGGCAGCAAGCCGGATCGCATGCGGCATACATGTTCTGGGCAATGGGATTGGGAGGTTTCATAGAATTCTTTACAAGCGAAAACGGTATCCGTGTGATTACGCCTTATGCCAGAGCAGTTTTCAAGATACCCGGAATATCTCGGATCACTTATCTGGACAGTGACAATTTGGAAGTTGCCAAGACCGCTGAAATAAGAGGAAGAATGTTCGTGGAATCTCCTGCAGCTAATGCGGCCATGACGGGTGTTGGATACATCATTGGACCTAAGCTCGCCGCTTTAACTTTTTCCGGAGGAGTTCTCGGGTGGGCCTTCCTGATGCCCATCCTTCTCTTCATCAGCGGAGATCTCGGAAGGATCGTGTCAGATTTTGGTGGAGACTGGACAGCCATGGCCATCTCTGCTTATGATGCTCAAATAAAACCCATCGCGGTGGGAGCCATGCTGGTTGGCGCTTTCTACACTCTGTTCAAGATGAGGAAGAGTCTTATCGCTGGAATCGGTCGTTCGTTCCAAGATGTCAGCAAAGCAAAATCGGGGGGAGACACAAAAACACTGAGAACAGATAAAGATCTTCCCTTTCCTTCGATCATTTTGGCGATCATCGCACTGGTCATCCCAATGATCCTCCTCTACAATGTGTTCACAAAAAACATCGGTTCAGCACTCGTGTCCGCTATAGTGATGCTCATCATGGGACTTCTTTTTGCGGCTGTAGCTGGCTATCTTGTGGGCATTATCGGTTCCTCCTCGAATCCCATCTCGGGCTTGACTCTGACCTCGTTGCTCATCGCTGCCCTGATGATGGTGATCATGGGGCAAAAAGGAGATGCGGGAATAGCGGCAGTGTTAGGAGTGGCAGCCGTGGTATGCTGCGTTGCGGGAGTTGCAGGGGACATGATCCAAGACTGGAAGGTCGGTCATATCCTTGGCGGTACACCCTGGCGGATGCAGATCGGAGGATTGATCGGAGTTGTTGCTGCTGCCTTGACACTCACCTTCTCATTGCAGCTTCTCCACAACAACATCGGGATCGGGAGTGAAACACTTCCCGCACCCCAGGCAGGATTGATGGCGGCAATGGCTAAGGGAATCGTGGGAGGAGAAATGGCCTGGCCGCTAGTGCTGGCTGGCATGCTCCTTGCCGTGGCCCTCATCCTGATTGGATCGCCTTCTCCTATGTTGATCGCTGTCGGAATGTATCTGCCATTCCGCGCCACAGCATGTATCTTCTTGGGCGGCGTTCTCAAATACTTTCTCGATCGCAGCGTAAGCAAGAAGAAGCCCACTGCTAAGGGGAGAGAAACCGTAGAAAACATCGGTCTCCTCCTCGCTTCGGGATTGATCGCCGGACAGGCGCTCATGGGAATCATCACCGCTGCGGTCAAAGGCACGAACATCCGGCTTCCAGAAGTGTGGCACAGTGCCTGGTTGGGACTGATCATTTTCTTCATTCTAGGATTCGTCCTGATCTATTTACCGTATAAAAAGATGGTGAAATCTGGAGAATATGGAGAAGAAACTTAATAACAAGAGAACGAAGGGAAGAGTGCTGCACCCCTCCCAAATGATGTGAAAAACAAGACTAAAGAATCACAGGAACTCAACTTGCTGGAGTTGGTTCCAGCAAAGAACATAAAGTGGAAAGAGACTGAAGAGGATTTGATTTGTCTGCTCAAACCAAAATTCCGGTTTCCCATTCTTAGAAAACATCTTCTTCCCTATCTTAAGCATCCCTACTACAAAATCAACCTTGACAAGATCGGCAGCCAATTCTGGAAAAGCTGCGATGGGGTACGCACTGTGGAAGAAATCGCCAAAGACATGAAGAAAACACTTGGAGACGAAGTGGAACCTCTCTATGAACGGATCACTCTATTTCTTCAGAGCTTAGAAAAGAACAAATTCATCCGATTCAAATCCTGAATTATTCACAAAAGCTGCTAACAAATTTACAAAAGAAAAACTTATCATAAAGGAAAACACAATATCTTATTG